>JAYVCM010000494.1:0-2997 GCA_043749955.1 Limisphaerales bacterium
TATCTGATTGAAAAACTGGCGCGCGAACTTTCCGAGACGAACGGGGTTTTCACCGTCAAGCTGCCGCCGAATGCGGCGACGAACATCACCGCCACGTTGTCCAAGCACAACCGCTGGATCCTGCGGATGATGACGAACTGGGACCACAACATGGTGCTGCAGACGTATCTGAATTTCGGCCTGGCCCACGCCTACGATCCGCATTCGGATTATTTTGGCGCGCCGAAGGCGCAGGATTTCTCGATAGACATGAGCCTGTCGCTCTTCGGCATCGGCGCGCAGCTCACGGAGGATGACGGCTATTGCACGATCCGCGAACTGCTGCCCGGCGGCCCGGCGATCATGTCCAAGCAGCTCAAGGCGGACGACCGCATCGTGGCCGTGGCGCAGGGCAGCAAGCCGCCCGTGGACGCCGTGGACATGGAACTGGAAAAAGTGGTGCAGATGATCCGCGGGCCGAAAGGCACCGAGGTGCGCCTGACCATCAGCCCGGGCGAAGACCGCACCGCGCGCCGCATCGTCCCGCTCATCCGCGACGAAATCAAACTGGAGGGCAAGGAGGCCAAGGCGCAGTTGATCGAATTTCCCGGCGGCAAACGCATCGGGGTGATTGACCTGCCCTCGTTTTACGCGAGCATTTCGCTGCCGGGCAACGAAAACCATTCCGCGCCGAAATACACCACGCCCGACGTGGCCCGGCTGGTGAACAAATTGAAGGCGGAAAAAGTGGACGGCATCATCCTCGATCTGCGGAGCAATCCCGGCGGTTCGCTGGAGGAGGCGGTGAAGTTCACCGGCCTGTTCATCAAGGACGGCCCGGTGGTTCTCGCCCGCGAGGCGAACGGCCAGATCATCAAGGATTTCGATCCCGACCCCGGCGTGCTTTACGACGGCCCGCTCGTGGTGATGCTCAACCGGTTCAGCGCGTCGGCGTCCGAGATCGCCGCCGCCGCGTTGCAGGATTACGGCCGCGCCATCATCGTGGGCGACGTCTCCACCCACGGCAAAGGCACGGTGCAACAATTGTTGCAGCTCAAAAATTTCCCCCTGCCCTTCACCCCCACCGCCACCAATGATCCCGGCACCCTCAAGATCACCAAGGGGAAATTTTACCGCGTCAGCGGGGCCTCGACGCAGTTGAAAGGCGTCGCCTCGGACATCGTTCTGCCCGGCATCCTCAATCATTCCACGCTCATCGGCGAAGGCGCGCTCGACAACGCGCTGGCGTGGGACACCATCCCGCCGGCCAGCTATGACAAGCTCAACCTCGTGCAGCCTTATCTCGCCGAGCTGTCGCGCGGTTCCCAGGACCGGATCAGGACGAACCAGGATTTCAGCTACATCCGGCAGGACATCGAGCAGTTCATGAAAATGCAGGCCGACAAATCCACCACGCTCAACGAGCATGAGGCCATCTTGGAACGCGAACGCGTCGCCCGGCAAAACAAGGCGCGGGACAAGGAACGGGAAGCCCGTCCCCTGCCCGCCGTGAAAATTTACGAACTGACCGTGAAGAATTCTGCCGAGCCGGGACTGCCGGCGCCGAAATCGTTCTGGGTCACCAACGAGGTGGCGGTGAACACCGGCCCCAAAGACAAATCCGACAAAGAAGCCCTCGCCAGGGCGTTTGCTACACATGAGAAATCTGCGAAACTAAATTCTTCGGACGCAAATTTGTCCCTGGGCGCCAGTTTGGAAAATCTTGATCTCGCCGCCAAAACCACTCCACTTTCCTCGACCAACCACCTCACCAAACCGGTCGTCACCAAATCCTACCAGCCCGACCCGACGCTGGAGGAGAGTGAAAATATCCTGCTCGATTACATTTCCCTGCTGACCAAAAACGGCATCCTCACCGCCTACCAATAAAATTATGAAAACGCCCGCCCTGATTATTTCCGCGCTGCTCGTCGTCGGCAGCGCGCTGGCCGACCCGTATGTCATCTCCAAGCAGCGGGCCAGGCAGACGAGCAGCCAGAACGACGCGGAGCAGCAGCGGATTCAAAAAGCCACCGGCGAGGCCGCGAACAAATCTTCCGCCCCGCCGCCCGCCGCCGCCAGCGCCGCGCCCATTGACCCCGCGCTGCAGGCCACGCTCAACAATGTCAACGGACTGCAGGGCGATTTCACCGCGCTCAACATTGCCGCCGGCGACAAGCCCGACCCCGCGCAAAAAATGTCGCTGCTCAACAATTTGTCGCAGGCCGCGCAAGGCACGAAGGCGGCGTCCGCTTCCGTGAAAAAACTGGCGGACGATATGTTTACGGCGGTGGCGGGAAAGAAGAAACTCGCGGCGGCGCAGCAGAAGAAGCTCGCGATTGATGTCCATGCCCTGTTCAACAGCTCGCACCTTTCGGCGGCGCAGCAGAAGACGATGTTCGACGACGTGCAGAAAATTCTCACGGACGCCGGCACCCCGCTGGATGACGCCGTCAACGTCGTGACCGACCTCAAGAAAATCGCCGACGAGACCAAGTAGCCATGCCGCAAGCCAAATGCCCGACCTGCAAAAAGTCCGGCGACTGGGCGGCCGGGAAATATGCCCCGTTCTGTTCGCACCGCTGCAAGCTGGTGGACCTCGGCAAATGGTTCAACGCCGAACACGTCATCTCCGAGCCGCTCAAGCCGGAGCATTTTGAGAAATACGCCGACCTGCCGCCCGGCGATTACCTGGACAAACCAGAAACCGAATGACGAAAACTGAATTCCAAGTTCCCGAAATCCGAACTCCGGATCATTTAACCATGCAGGGCATGAAGGGCATGGAGAGAAAAACTTCATGGGCTTCATGAACTTCATGGTTGATCATTTTGATTTCATCCGGATTTCGAGCTTCGGATTTTGACCGGAATGGGTGTAAGCTTTGCCCGCGTTGAAACGACTCAGCGGGAGACCTTGAAAACAAAATGAAAAACGGCATCCTGATTTTGCTGGCCGCCGGCGCGGTGAATTTTTCCTGCTCGCGCGCCACCCAGACCGTCGAGCAAACTAAAACTG
>JAYVCM010000495.1:0-4531 GCA_043749955.1 Limisphaerales bacterium
GGCGCGATTGAAAAATTCTGCGACGAAGCCATCGCCGCGAATCCCGCGCCCGTGGCCGACTACAAGGCCGGCAAAGTTGCCGCGCTCAATTCGCTCAAAGGCCAGGTGATGAAACTGTCCAAAGGCAAAGCCAACCCTGCGCTCGTCGGCGAAATTCTGGAAAAGAAGTTGAAAAGTTAAAAGCACTTCCCGCACACTGGCGCACACAACCCATGCGCTTGAAAATCGGACTGGTTCTTTTTTTGGCTCTCGCGGACTTGCGGGCTTTGGCCGCCGGTGAAGCGCCTGCCGACTGGATTGATCCCGACACCGGCCACCGCGTCATCCGCATTTCCCCCGAGCCGGACAGCGCGAGCCTCTATTTTCACCAGAATTTTTTTTCACCGAAGGGCGACAAGATGATTTTCGATTCGCCGAGCGGGATTGCCGTGGTGGATTTGAAATCGCTTGGGCATGGAACGCCCAAGGTCAGCATCGTCGTGTCAAACGCCAGCGCGCTGGCGATGGCGCGCAAGACGCCCGAAGTTTATTTCCAGCGGGGCGGCGCGCTTTGTGCGGCGGATATTGACACGCACAAAGTCCGTGAAATCACTCGGGAGCGGGTGACGGCGATCAACTGCGATGAAACTTTTGTGGTGCGCACGATCAATGCCGAAGATCCATCGGGCAAAACGCCCAAGCCCGCACCGCGCACCATTCTTCCGCAACGCGAGCGTATGTTTCCCGGCCGGACCAATCTCACTCAGCTTGAAGTGGCGGCGGCGCAGAAAGAGGACGGGCTGGCGCGAAATTTGAGAAACCAGCGTTGCATGGTATTTGTTTTTACCGATCTCAAGACCGGCCAATCCACCACCAACGGCTATCAATACGCATGGCTGAACCATCTTCAATTTTCGCCGACCGACCCGAATCTGCTGCTCTATTGCCACGAGGGCACATGGCATGAAGTGGATCGCGTCTGGACAATTCGCACCGACGGCTCGGAGCAACGCCTGATGCACCAGCGCTCGATGGACATGGAAATCGCCGGGCATGAATTCTGGAGTCACGATGGGAAAACCATCTTGTTCGATCTGCAAACGCCGCGCAGCCAGGATTTCTGGATTGCCGGTGTGAATGTCAAAACCGGCAAGGAAATCCGCTATCATCTGTCGCGCGACTGGTGGTCGGTGCATTACAGCATTTCGTGGGATGGAAAACTCTTTTCCGGCGATGGCGGCGATCCGGGTCAGGTGGCTTATGCGCAAGACGGCATGTGGATGAATCTTTTCCGACCGCAGCGTGACGGTTCAATTGTCGCGGAGCGGCTCGTGGACATGTCCCTGCAAGATTATCACGGCGCGGATGGCGAACCCAACGGCAACATCACGCCCGATGGAAAATGGGTGGTGTTCCGCTCGAACATGCAAGGGCCGTTGAATGTTTTCGCCGTCGAGATTGCGAGGTCGCCGGTGAAATTGAACCGCTAATTTTCGCTAATCTTCGCTGATGAATTCTGGATTAGCGTTTATCAGCGAAGATTAGCGGTTTTCACTTCGCTTCGCTGGGGAGCGACAAATCCGCCAGTCGAACTGTGGCACTAGCTTCGCACGCGATGATTGCGCCGCCATTCAAGTCCAGGGAAATTGCTCTGCCAGGTTTGTCTGACTCACCGGTGATTTCAAAACTCAACGCGCCGCTGCCGCTGCCGGAAATGAAATCAGCCTTGTCACCATTGGATAGATTCAGCTTTGGTTTGCCTTTGACGGTTACGTTTTCGCTGAAGGTGATGGTGATTTTTCCAGTGTCCGTTTTGATCTGCTTGATGAGCGGGCCGGATTTGGTTTCGGGATTCCATTTGCCTGCGAACGTCCATGCCGCCGTGACTTGCTCCGGCGCGGGCGCGTTGGCGGCGGTGGACAGATTGTTCGTGAACCAGCCGTAGTCGCCGCCGTCGCGATGGCAATTGTAGAAATAGGCGCGTTCGCCCCAGACGTTGCTTGGGTCGAGGCCGCGATTCTTTTGGATGTCGGCCTCGGTGGGATTGCTGCCATCAAGCGGATAGATGACGCGCTTCGGCGGAAGATCGCGCAGGGTTTTTGAGAACGCGCAGTTGAGCAGGAAAAATTGCGCGTCGTGATGGTGGCGCGCGAGAATCCAACTGCCCGCGCCGTCGAACTTGCAATCGCGCAGGACGAATTTCATGTCGGCATTTTTGCTGCCGTCGTGCCAGATGGCCGCGTCCGCGTGCGGGTTGACCTGATAAATCGTGCAGTCTGTCATGTAACACCAGCCGCGCGGGCAGACAAAATCCACCGAGCCGCGCAAGTTGAGCCGCGCCCCATACGAGCCGCCGCCCGTGCGCGACCACAACGCCAGCGTGTCCGCGCCCTCGCTCAACACGTCGCAATCCGTAATCACCGTCTTGTCACCCTGGCCATAAATCGCGAACGCGTGCGGGCCGATGACGCCGTGCGTGTTTTTCACGGTCAGGTTTTGAAGAACAAAATCATCGCCGTTGATGTTGATGACGGCGCGTCCGATTTTGTCGGTCGTTTGGGTGAACTCATCCGCGCCTTGCGGAAATTCAATGCGTGTCCCGGCGCGGCTCTGCCCGCGCAACGTCACGAACGACGCATCCACGCGGATTTTTTCTTGGTAGAGTCCGTCCTTGATGAAAACGACGATGCGCTCGCGATTGGTTTTGGAAATGGAATCAACCGCTGCCTGAATCGTTTTGAAATCCCCGCTGCCGTCGGTGGCAACGGTGATGTCAGGTTCCGGCAAATTTTCGCCGAACGCCGTTGAAACGCTCCAGCCGAGAATTCCCGCAAGAATTAAATTTTTAAATTTCACGCTGCTTGGGTGGGATTTTCATTGGTCAACGGTCTATCAAATGGCGGAATGGGGTCAAGTGTGGAATCCGCGCTTGACTTTTGTGGACTAAAATCTAGTTTCGCAAACGAAACTTTATGAATGGATTCCTCACAACAGAAAATGCAGCTTCTTTGCTGAATTGCACGGAGCAATATGTTCGCAGACTCATCCGAACGGGTCAAATTCCGGCAAGTCGGCACGGTCGCACATGGCTTATTCCCGAAGAAACTTTGCATTCTCATCGCATGAAAACCGACTTGGACAATTCATCTGTTTCCGACCATGCACGAACACAGCAACCCAAACGCAAACTGAAAGCGCTGTCATTTTTTTCCGGCGCGCTTGGATTAGATTTGGGACTTGAGAAGGCTGGCATTGACGTTCTGCTGACCTCGGAAATTGACAAGGCTTGCCGTGAAACAATCACGTTGAACCGCCCAGAAACTGCGTTGATTGGAAACATCCTAGATTATTCGGCCAAACAAATTCGGAATCTCGCTGGCTTGAACGCAAACGAGGAAATTCATCTGGTAATCGGCGGCCCACCTTGTCAAGCGTTCAGCACGGCGGGTAAGCGTCAGGGATTTCACGATGACAGAGGCAATGTTTTTTTGACCTTCGTGGATAGGATTCTCGAACTCAATCCTCAATTTGCCGTGATTGAAAATGTTCGCGGCTTACTGTCTGCACCTTTGGAACATCGAGAACATGAGCGGCGTGGTTTTGGTTTTCCACCGCTTACGCCTGACGAACAAAAGGGTGGCGCGCTGAATTATATTCTTCAACGTCTGCGAGAAGGCGGTTACGGCGTTTCATTCAATCTTTACAACTCGGCAAATTTTGGCGTCCCGCAAATTCGGGAACGTGTAGTTTTGGTTTGTTCACGCAACGGGAAGAAAGCTCCATATCTTACACCGACACATTCTCAAGATGGAAGTCACGGATTGCAGCGCTGGCTAACAGTTCGTGAAGCATTCACTGGTTTGGGAAAAATTGAACATCATCACGTCAACTTTCCCGAAAAACGCCTCAAGTATTATCGTCTGCTCAAGAACGGCCAGTATTGGAAACATCTTCCCGAAAAACTCCAGAAAGATGCTTTGGGGGCGAGTTATTTCGCAGGCGGTGGTAAGACTGGTTTTTTCCGAAGACTCGCTTGGGACAAACCAAGCCCAACGCTTGTGACCCATCCAGCAATGCCAGCAACAGACCTTTGCCATCCGACTGAAAACCGTCCGTTGTCTATTGAGGAATACAAATGCCTGCAACAATTCCCCGTTGACTGGAAGCTTGCCGGTTCGCTGGTTGATCAATACCGGCAAATTGGGAACGCCGTTCCCGTTGGCTTGGGTGCTGCCATCGGGCGACTGATTGTTTCACTGCTCCAAAAAAAGAAATCCGAGCCGGTTGCTGGATTTAATTATTCCCGCTATTTGGTAACCGATGAAGTTGCATGGGAAAAAGAATTCCACGCGCGAAAGAGCAACCGCACACAACTCAACCTCGCTCTTTCAGGTGAATAAGCTTTTTTCCAAGCCAAGAAAACAATCGCGCGCGGCACCGACAACATCCGTGTAGGTTCCTCGACGTTTGTAGTGGGTCGTAAGTGGCGTCAGGCATAGTAAGGGATTTCTAATTTGCCAGCGACGAAGTAGAGCATGGTGGTTTGGTATTC
>JAYVCM010000496.1:0-2769 GCA_043749955.1 Limisphaerales bacterium
CGGTTCAGCGAAATTTTTGCGGAGAACGGCTACCCGGTCACGGGCCTCGGAAACATGGGCACTTTTTTCTACGGCGCACCGGTGACGGCAATCTGGCGCGCCAGCCTGGGCGTGGGCTACCGGTTCAGCAACCATCTGGGAGTGAAGGCGGAATACTCGATCGAGCGCGGCCGCCAGACGGGCGGCGGAGCGCGCGACCGCGAAGACTTTTTCGGGACGGAAGCGGTGTTCAAATTCTGACCGGGCCGATGAAAAAATTCCTTCTCATCGCGGTGTTCCTGCCCGCCGGCCAGATGGCCTTCGGCGGCAACATCACCGGCACGGTGCGCGCGCAGCCCAAGGCGGGCGCGGATGCCGGCGGCGCGGCGGGCGGCGCCTACGCAAGCGCCAAATATAAATTCGTGGAGCGCGTGGACTACGCCGCGATGCACGACTTCGTGGTTTACATTGACGGGCTGACGGTGACGAACGCCACGCCCAGCACGAACACGGCCGAGGTCACGACCACCGCCGTCGCCCAGCACAAGGCGGAATTTTTTCCGCACGTTTTACCGGTGCTGGCCGGCACAAAAGTGGAGTGGCCGAACCGGGATGAAATTTTTCACAACGTCTTTTCCGTCTCGGACGCGCATCCCTTTGACCTGGATCTTTACAAGGGGAATCCCAAGGAGAAAGCGCAGACGTTCGACCAGCCCGGCAAGGTGGACGTGTTCTGCTCCATCCACGCGAACATGCACTGCATCGTGCTGGTGATGGCGAATCCGTATTTTGCGACGACGGATGCGGATGGACATTACACAATTCCGAACGTGCCGCCCGGCACCTACAAGTTGAAGGCGTGGCACGAACGGCTGCCGGCGGACGTGCAGGAAATCATCGTGCCGGCCAACGGCGCGGTGAAAGTTGATTTCACGCTCACGATTAAAAACCTGCCGCACTACTGATCATGCAGCCGATCAAAAAATTCCTGGAGGCGAACTTCCGCATCAAGGTGCTGATCCCCATGATCACGGTGATGGTGGTGATGCTGGCGCTCACGGTGTGGTTCGTGGACTACCGGACGAAGCAGCAGGTCAAAAGCGATGCGCGCGAGGCCTTGACGACTTACGACACGGAATTCAGACAGTTGCAGGTGAACCATCTGAAATATATGCGGCTGCGTTTTCAAACCCTCGCGGGCGTGCCGAAATACAGTTCCGTTTTCATCACGATGGATTTCAAAAGCATCAAGGACCAGCTTTCCCGGATGCTGGCGGAAGAAGGGCTTTCCGGCCAGAACCTCAAGTTCGCCCTCTTCACGCCCGACGAGGCCGCGCCCAACGCCGAGCCGATGATCCAGCCGTCCGACATTTCAAGCGCATTGGTCTCGCAGGTGAGACAGTCAGTCAAGGCCGGCGGCGAAAGCGGGCAGATGAACGACGTGACGGTGGTGGATGGCAGGCTTTACAACCTCGTCTCCGTGCCGATCTACAACACGGAGCACAACCAGTGCGGCACGCTGACGTTCGGCGAGGAGATGAATCACGAGACCGCGCAGGAATACAGCGACTTCACCAAAAAACCGGCCGTGTTGATCGCCAATGGCCGCGTGGCCGCCGCGACTTTTTCGGACAGCGCGGACGAGTCGCAGTTTGAATCCGTGTTTCGCCAGCTTGCCGCCGCCGGTGCGGACGGCGTGGCCCAAGTGACCATCGGCCAGGAACATTTTTTCTGCGCGGCGGGAAATTTTTCCTCGTCCATAGATGACCGCGCGTCCGGCTACCTGCTGTTCAGCCGGTGCGATCCGCCGGCCAGCACGGTGCAGACGCAGCGGCTGCTGCTCGCGGCGATCATCATCGGCATCCTGGTCGGTTCGGCCCTCGTGCTGTTCTTCGTCAACAAGGCCACGCAGCCGCTGCGCGACCTGCATGACGCCGCCGAGGCGGTCGGGCGCGGCGATTTTTCCCATCGCGTGAACGTCCGCACCAGGGATGAATTTGGCGAGCTGGCGCACGCGTTCAACCAGATGACGGAAAACATCGAGCTGTCGCAGTCGAAATTGAAGCAGACCGTCGAGACGCTCAAGACTACGCAGGGGCAGTTGATCCAGAGTGAAAAACTTTCCGCCGTCGGCGAGTTCGTCGCGGGCGTCGCGCATGAATTGAACAACCCGCTGGCCGCCGTCATGGGCTTTTCCGAAATGCTCAAGGACGCCGACGTGGGCGACAAGCACCGCCGCCATCTCGACATGATCTTCAAGTCCGCCGAACGCTGCACGAAAATCGTGCAATCGCTCTTGAGTTTCGCGCGCCGCCAGCAGCCGGAACGCAAGCCCGTCACCGTGAACCAGCTCATCGAGGACGTTTTGGAGATGGTTGCCTACCCGCTCCGCACCAGCAACGTGAAGGTCATCACGCATTTTTCCCAGAAGCTGCCGCTCGTGCTGGCCGACGGACACCAAGTCCAGCAGGTCGTGCTCAACATCATCAACAACGCGCGCCAGTCCATCGAAGCGCATCAGGGTTCGGGCAGCATCACCATCACCACCACGGGCGATGCTGCCACCGTGCGCATCGCCATCCACGACAATGGCCCCGGCATTTCGCCCGAAAATCTCCAGCGCATTTTCGATCCGTTCTTCACCACCAAGGAAGTCGGCCAGGGCACCGGCCTCGGCTTGAGCCTGTGCTACGGCATCATCCGTGAACACGGCGGAAACATCATCCCCTCCAGCCAGCCCGGCGAAGGCGCGACCTTCACCATCGAGCTGCCCGCCGCCGCCGACGCGGC
>JAYVCM010000497.1:0-12563 GCA_043749955.1 Limisphaerales bacterium
ATAATTCACGTCGCTGATGGTGCCGATGACGGTGTAACTGGCGGCGTTCGTCGGCGCGTTGGGCGAACCGTTGTAGGTGAAGTTCACGGTCAGACCCGGTGGCGCAGTCGTGGCACCCACGCTTCGGCCCGTGCCGTTATAGACTTGAGAAAGATTGGTCAGCGTCACCGACGCCAAGGCTTGAGCGACAACGAGCGTGTTCGTGTTGCTGCCCAAATAATTTGCATCGCTGATCGTCCCGATGACCGTGTAGCTGCCGGCATTGGTCGGCGCGCTGGCGGAACCGTTGTAGGTGAACAGAACCGTCAAACCGGGTGGCGTGGTGGTGGCGGTCGCGATGCGCGCGGTGCCGTCATACGTCTGCGCCAGGCTGCCGAACAAAATCGTCGCGGCCGCCTTGCTGATGACGAGCGTGTTGGTCGCGCCGCCAAAATAATTCACGGCGCTGATGGTGCCGATGACGGTGTAACTGCCCGCGTTCGTCGGCGCGCTGGCCGAGCCGTTGTAAGTCACAATGACCGTCAAATTCGTCGGCGCAGTGGTGACGGAAACAGGCTTCGCAAAGCCGTCATAAATTTGCGCGAGGTTCGCGAGCGTCACGCTTGCGGGCGCTTGCGCGACAACCAAGGTGTTCGTCGCGCCGCCCAGGTAATTCGCCTCATTGATCGTGCCAATGACGGTGTAACTTCCGGCATTGGTCGGCGCGCCCGCCGAGCCGTTGTAAGTGACGAGGACTGTCAAATTCGTCGGGGCCGTCGTGACAGAAGCATTTTTCGCGAAGCCGTCATACGTTTGCGCCAGCGTGCCGAGCGTCACCGTGGCAACGGCCTTGTTGATGACGAGCGTGTTCGTTGCGCCGCCAAAATAATTTACGTCGCTGACCGTGCCGATGACCGTGTAGCTGCCGACGTTCGTAGGCGCATTGGCGGAGCCGTTGTAGGTGAAGTTGACGGCCAATCCGCCCGGAGATGTCGTCGCGCCAACGCTTCTGCCCGCGCCGTTGTAAGTCTGGGCCAGGTTGGTCAACGTCACGCCCGCTGACGCCTGCGCGACAGTCAGCGTGTTGGTGGCGCTGCCGAAATAATTCACATTGCTGATCGTGCCGATGACGGTGTAACTGCCCGCGTTCGTCGGGGCGATGGCCGAGCCGTTGTAGGTGAAGTCCACCGTCATGCCGCCGGGCGAAGTGGTCGCCGTGGCCACGCGTGCGCCACCGTTGTAGATCTGGCTCAAGCTGGTCAAGTTCACGGAGCCGGAAAGTTTTGCGACGGCCAGAGTATTGGTCGCGCTGCCTTGATAGTTGGTGTGGTTGACGGTTCCGATGACGGTGTAATTGCCCGCGTTCGTCGGCGGTGTGATGGAGCCGTTGTAAGTGATGACGACCGGCAGATTCGTCGGCGACGTCGTGGCCGTCACGATCTTCGCGGTGTTGTCATAGGTTTGCGAGAGGTTGGCGAGCGTGACAATCGCGGTGGCTTTCGCGATGACGAAGGTGTTCGTGGAAGCGCCTTGATAATTTGAATCGTTCACCGTGGCGATGACGGTGTAACTGCCCGCATTGATCTGTCCAATCGGGATTCCGTCGTAAGTCACATTAACTGTCAGATTGGTCGGGGCCGTGGTGACCGTCACGGTCTTGGTGGAGCCGTCGTAAGTCTGCAACAGATTTCCAATCGTGACGATCGCCGTCGCCTTGCTGATCACCAGGGTGTCAAACGCGGTGCCTTGATAGTTGGTGTCATTGACCGTGGCAAAAACCGAGTAGTTGCCCACGTTGGTGGGCGCGCTGGCGGATCCATTGTAGGTCACATCCACCGTCAGGCCCGGCGGCGTCGTCGTCACCGTCGCGGTCCTGGCCGTGCCGGTGTAGGACTGCGCCAGATTGGTCAGCGTCACCGTGGCCGTGGCCTTGTTGATGACCAGCGTGTTGGTCGCGCTGCCGACATAATTTGAATCGTTGACCGTTCCCACGACGGTGTAGCTGCCGGCATTGGTCGGCGGGTTGGACGAACCATTGTAAGTCAGATTCACCGCCAAGCCGTTGGTTGGCGACGTGGTGACGGAAACACTTTTGGCCGTGCCATCGTAAGTTTGCGACAGGTTGGACATGAAGACGAATGCGGTTGCATTGCTGACGACGAGCGTGTTGGTCGCACTGCCCTGATAAGTGAGATCGTTGACATTGCCGATGACCGTGTAACTTCCAGAATTGGTCGGCGCGTTCGTCACCCCGTTGTAAGTGATGTTCACCGTCAAACCAAAAGGCGAGGTTGTAGCCGTCACATTTCTTGCCGTGCCATCATAAGTCTGGGCCAGGTTGTTGAAAGTCACCGTCGCCAAAGGTTTGGTGATGGAAATAATGCTGGACGTGCTGGGGATGGCATTGGCAAACACCGTCATCAACGCGTAGCCGGTCGGAAAATTCGTGACGGAGACCGTCGTGAATATGTTCGTGGACCAGTTGGTGGAGAGCGGAAATAAAACCTGCCCGCTTTCAATGCTGCGCAGTTGCACCAGCGGATAATCGCTTGACGAATCCTGCATGTTGCCGCCGGATGCCTCGGAGATGCCGCGGAATTGTGAGCCGGTCACAACCAAGGCGCTGCCGAGACTGAGGGGCGACGTGAAATTGGTGACCTGCGGCCGCCATGAGTTCGTGAATCCGAGACCAACGTCATAAAGCTCCGCGCCATTGGTCGTGCCAGTGCTTGCCTGTCCGCCAGCGATGAGAACTTTCCCGCTAATGAGCAATGCAGCGACGTGAGAGTTGCGCGCCGCATTCAGAGAGCGGGTCGTCGTCCACGTTCCAAGAGCCGGATCGTAAAGTTCCGCCGTCAAAACATTCCCCGCGCCGTTCGTTCCGCCCGATGCCAGAACTTTTCCGTTTTGCAGCAGCGTCGCTGTGTGTGCATACCGAGCTGTCGTCATTGAACCGGTGTTTGTCCATGTTCCATTAGCCGGGTTGTAGAGTTCCGCGCCGTTGGTGGCGGCGTTGCCGAACCCGCCGGCGACGAGCACCTTTCCGTTCGGCAGCAGGGTTGCCGTGTGAGAATGGCGGGGCATGTTTGGCGGAGGGGTGCTCGTCCAAGCTCCAAAAACTGGATCGAACAATTCCGCGTTGGCAAGGCTGCCGATGATGGTATTGGTGCCGCCGACTACCAGCACCTTCCCGCCGGGCAGCAAGGTCGCTGAATGATTTTTCCGCGCAGTGCCCAGTGAACTGGTATTGGTCCAAGTCCCGCCCACCAAATCATAAATCTCCGCGTTGTTGCTGATACCGCTGGCACCCTGCCCGCCCGCGACCAAGACCCGTCCGTCAGCCAGAGCCGTGGCCGTGTGCGAAGAGCGCGCGGTGTTCATCACGCTGGCATTCGTCCAGGTTCCGCTGGCAGCATCGTAAAGCTCCGCGCCGTTGGTGACGCCGCCACCTGATCCCTGGCCGCCCGCGACCAGCACCTTGCCATTGACCAGCAAAGTTGCCGTGTGCAGGGAACGCGCGGCGGCCAGCGAGCCGCTCGTCGTCCAGGCTCCGGTCGTTGAATCGTAGAGTTCCGTGCTGTTGGTGGCGACGCCCGCATTTTGTCCGCCCGCAACCAGGACTTTTCCGTTGGTCAGCGTGGTCGCAGTTTGAGCCGAGCGGGGGGTGTTCAAATTGCTGGTGACGGCCCAGTTGGCGTTGGTGATTTCAAACAGCTCTATAGTGTTCGTGGCAGCGTTCCCGACAATAATGGTGCCTCCAGCGACGACCACCTTCCCATTGGCCAGCAACGTCAACGTCTGATAATAGCGGGCGATGGCCAGCGAGGTGGTGGGGGCCCATGTTCCGCTTATTGGATCGTAGAGATCCGCAGCGGTGGTGACTGCCGAGCCGGTATAACCTCCAGCCAGCAATACTTTCCCGCCCGGTAGCAATACTGCCGAACAATTTTCATGCACTGTCCCACATGACCCGGTCGGCGTCCATGTCCTCGCGACGGGGTCGAATAGTTCGCATGAAGTCAAGCCGCCACCACTATTTCCTCCGGTCGAAATCAACGCTTTCCCGGATGGAAGCAAGGTTGCGTTGTGACGAAACCGGGTGGCGTTCATGGTCCCGGCGGTCGCCGTCCACGTCGCGTTGGAAGGATTATACGTTTCTGAAGTGTTGAGATGAGTGCCGCTGGCGATGCCACCGGAAACGAGAACCAACCCATTGGTCAACAGGATTGCGATATGGCTGTTGCGCGGGCCAGTCACCATGGATGCGGTGGCCGACCATGTGCCGGTGGCCGGATCATACAACTCCGCAGTGGCTTGATAGATGCCACCGTTGCTGAATCCGCCCACGACCAGCACTTTTCCATTGGGAAGCAGCGTCGCCGTTTGTTGATTACGGTTGGTGGACATCGCGCCGGTCACCACCCACGTTCCCGTGACGGGGTCGTAAAGTTCCGCAGTGTTTGTTATGCCCGTGACCGTCGAGCCCCCGCAAACCAGCACTTTGCCATTCTGAAGCAGGGTCGCCGTGAATTGATTCCGTCCAACGGTCATCGAACCGGTATTGGTCCACGTGCCGGTGGCCGGATCGTAAAGCTCCGCGCTGTTGGTGGTGTTGCCGATGGTGCTGAGACCGCCGGCGACCAGCATTTTTCCGTTCAGCAACAACGTCGCCGTGTGAGCATACCGCACGACGGCCATTGGATTGCCGGTGATGAAACTCTGCGCGCCGGCAGGCAGAACAGTTGATAAATAAAACAGCAGCGCCGCAAAAGCAAAGGAGCAGCGAATAATATTTTTAGGGAGAGTCTTCATACGCGTTTGAGTCATTTGAGGCTTGAATGGCGGGATTTCGACGAAAGAAATGGTTTTGCAGCGCAATGTATTGGCCTGAATCTGAAAAAACCAACGATGGATGAGGCTGTAAACTTGCTTCCACCAAACGCCTCCAGCCAACGCTTGACCGCAGTGTTTAAGCCTCCAAATGATTGCGACATCTCCATAGTAAAACATAGTGAATCGGCCTGGCTATGATGCTCGTCACCAAGCTGCTTGTCGAGACAAATCGCGTTGGAGCAAAGTTTGTCCGCCGCCATTTTCCCTGCGCCCGATTTCAACGCCCACGCGCTTCCGTCGGCTTCTCTTCCAGCCACGGCATTTGCAAAAAAATGTTCGCCGCGGTCACGAGCGCGCCGCCGATGAGCAGCCGCGCGGTGAGTTGTTCGTCGGGATAATTGATCCCGGCCCACACGGAAAACCATGCGGGCAGAACCAACGCCAGCGCGCTCGCGAAGACGGGTTCGAGGCAATAAATCAATCCTGCCTCCGTCGCCGTCACCTCGCGTTGCCAGCGGTTCATGATGAGATAGCCGGCGAGCGTGGAGACAATGATCAGCGACGCCATGAAGCCGCACGCGGCGGGCGACGCATACGCGCGCAGACACGCGGCGGCGTCCGGCGCGGTCGCCCAGAGCAGCGGCGCGCTGAACAATGCCATCGCCATAAACATGACGATGGTAAATTGCACGGGCCGGTTCGTCGCGTAGCGCGGATGTTCCAGCGCCAGGATTTGTCCGGTGAACAGCAGCGAAGCGACGAGGGTTTCCAGTTCGCCGCGTCCGAGTTTCAACGAATGGAGGTTCAAATCCGCCAGCACGGCCACGCCCGCCAGCACGAGCGCCACGCTCAAAAATATTTTCAGCGACGGCCGGCGGCGCGTCGTCAGCACGACCCAGAGCGGGATGAAAACCGTGTAGCCCTGCGTGAGAAAGGCCGAGGTGGACGCCGCCGTGTAAGCCAGCCCGTCCATCTGAAATAAAATTCCCGCGCCACCAAAAGCCGCGAGCACGATCCCCTGCTCCACTTCGCGCCGAGAAAATTTTCCGCCCGCGCGGAACAGCAGCGGCAGCATCAGCAGTCCCGCCAGGCCAAAGCGGATCACCACGCCGAGCGCGGTGAAGAACCAGGTGCCGGCATCCGGCAGCAGTTTTTGCTGCTCCAGCGCGAGCGCCTTCATCACGGGAAAACTCAACGCCCAGCAGGGCGTGGCGAGGATGAGCATCCCGACGGCGCGCGACCGGCTGCGGGCATCGCTCATGGGCGGGTCATCTTCTTGCGGGCGTTTTCGAGGACTTCGCGTTCTCGCGCCGTGAGGCTCTCGATGCCGTGGGCGGAAATCTTGTCGAGGATGGGATCCACCTCGCTTGCGAGAAAATCGGCGGCGGGAGTTTCATCGGCAATCACCAGTTTTGGCCGGCGGGATTTTTCCGGCTCCGCCCGGCGCACCTTGCCCGACAGGCGCGACCGCAACCCCTGCCAGTTCAGCCGGACAAAGTAAAATCCCATTACCATGCCGCCGAGATGCGCCGCGTGGGCGACGCTGTCAAGGCGCAGGCCGAAGCCGATCAAAGCCAGCGCCGCCGAAACAATGAGCAGCGTCCGCGCCGCCACCGTCACGGGGATGATGAAGAAGATGAGCATCGTCAGTTCACGCGTTGGATACAGCGCGGCAAATGCGGCCACCAGGCCGAACGCGCACGCCGAGGCCCCGACCACCGCGCCGCCGAAGTAATGCGGCCAGAGAAAAGCGGCCGCCGACTGCAGCACGCCGCCGATGATGCCGCTGGACAACATCAGCGCGGCAAAACGTTTTTTGCCGAGGTCGGACTCCAGCGCCAGGCCGAAGAAGTAGATCGCCCAGCCGTTGAAGAACAGATGCAGAAAGCCGGCGTGCATGAACTGATACGTCAGCAACTGCCAGACGAATCCGTGCGCCAGCCCTTCGTTGCTCAAGGCCAGGTGCTGGTGAAAAAAATCGGCCGTGGCCGGCGCGAACCGGGCCAGCGCCATCTCCGCGAAGAACACCAGCGCGTAGGCGATGAGAAAACAGACCGTCAGCGACCAGCGCACGCCCAAGCGCCGTGGCCGCCAGGAGTCCTCATATTCCGGCTGTCGCATGTAATCCCGATCTTCAAGCATGGGGGAATTCTAGCGCGGCGAACCAAATTTGAAAATCAAATCCCCGCTTCTCCCTCTTCGCTCCCTCGGAGGGAGGGGAGAGGGCCGGGGTGAGGTGAGGGTTTGGACTGCGACTAATTTGCCACGATTTCACCCCTCACCCTGACCCTCTCCCCTCGGAGGGGGGATGGAAAACGGCTTTCCGACGCCACCAGAACATCCGTTCCTTGCCCTCGCGGTTCGGATACGAACGCGGCGTCCAATCGGCGAGCAGTTCAAAGTGCGGCGAAAATCTGGCCAGTTGCTCCTCGCGCGTGGTCGGAAACGGCGGGCCGTCCGGGTCGCACAGAAAATAATTCACGGCCAGATAATTTCCGCCCGGCTTCAGCCACCGCAGCACGGCGCGGACGTATTCATCGCGTTCACCGGGCTGGATGGCGCAGAAGAGCGTGTGCTCAAACAGCCAGTCAAATTTCTGCGGCGGCTCGTCGTGGAGAAAATCGGCGAGTTGAAATCGCGGTAAAATTGGAACACCGGTCTCCGACCCGGCGAGTTGGCTTCCGATTTTTAAACGAGCCGGGTCGGAGACCGGCGTTCCTTGCGCCAGTCGAATCGCGCTCGGCGCGAAATCGAAACCGAAAGTTTCAAATCCGGCCTTGGCAAATTCACGCACATCATGGCCGGAGCCGCAGCCGGGAACGCAGACAGTGCCGCGTTTCAAATCCGGATTCGCCGCGAGAAAATCCACCAGCCCTGGCGACGGCGCGCCTTTTTCCCAAGGCATGTCGGCAGTTTGATAACGTTGTTCCCAGTATTGGCTGCTCATTTGGCGATGTTTTTGTAGTCACGCTCCAAGCCCGCCGCGTTGACGATGGCGGCGGCTTCCGCGGTGAATGGTTGACGGACGAGACGCGTGTCCACGGGCCGGATGTTCAGGCTGCGATTGTCCGTGTTGGTGACCGTGGTGAAATTGCTGCCAACCGTCAGGTCGTGGATGCGCGGCGTCCACAGAAACAGCCAGCAGCCATTCGTCTGCGGCACGAGGACGTTGATCGAAATGTTCCATCCCGCCGAGCCGTCGTCGGGATAAATCAGCCGCGTCGCGGAGCGGACGTAGTTGCCCGCGATGCGTCCGCCGGGTTGTTCGCCGAGAACGTAAATCGCGCCGCCATCCTTGGGCAGTTCCAGTTGCGTGTCGAAGACGCGGTTGCAAGCGATGACATTATTTTTCGGCACGGTCGAAGGCGGAATTTCCGCGTTGCCCCACCACCAGCCGAGCGCGATGCCGCCGTAAGGCACTCCCTGAATGTCGTTGTGCGAAATCTCCACCGCCTCGGTGAAGAATCCGCTGATGGCTTCGCCCTGCTTGAAGTCGAGGCTGACATTGCGAATCCAGTTGTTGGAAATTTTGTCGCGCGCACAGACGCCGGCGATGCCCGGCTTGAACAGCGGCCCGCCGCCGATGACGTAGTGCGTGGGATGGCCGACGTTGACCGCGTTGCCGGAGAGATCGTTGAAAACATTTCCGACGACCATGCTGTCAACCACGTCATTCACGAGGCTGATGCCGCAGCCGCTGGCGAGGTGCGTGAAGCGGTTGCGCTCGAAACGAACCTGCTCGCAGTTGCGCAGCTCCACCGTCGCCTGCGGCAGATCGCAGATGTCGTAGTGGCTCTTGTGCCAGTTGCCGTCGGCGCGGAAACGCGTGTAGAGGCCGAGGCTCTGCACGCCCACCATCCCGCGCGAGTCGCCGACCTTTTGCAGCAGCCAGTGGTCGTAGGAAAAAGTCAGGCCGGTGAAGACAAGATTTTTTACACGGTTGTTCGTCGAGCCGCCCGTGACGCGCAGCAGACCTTCGCTCAACGGCGCGATTACCGTGGCGCGCGACATTTCTTCCCCGTCGCGGGCGAAGTAATAAAGCGTGTGCGTCGTCCGGTTGAAATAAAACTGGCCGGGTTGGTTCAACAGCTCGTAGGCGTTGCGGATGGTGAATTTATTTGTCGGACCTATTTTGCAGCCCCACGCCATCGTCGCGGCAATTGCGCCGTAAGGCTGTTGAAGTTTGAGGATGGTTTGATTGCTTTCCGTCACAATGTCACGCACGTCCATGACGAGAAAATTCCAGGTGCGATGCTGCAACAATTCCATGTCGGACGGATTCGTGAAGACCGGGACGTCCGCCGCGTTGAAGCGGATTCCATCCAGCGTCTTGCCCGGCGTCTCCGCCCACGGCTCGTCGCCGTTGACCGTGAATTCGCCCCACGCCCCCTGCCCTTGGAAATCCGCCTGCGTCATCGCCGCGCGTTTGCCATTGACGTAAAGGCTGCGCAGCTTGCCGTCCCAGTCCAGCGTGGCGCGGTAAATTTTATCATGGTCCAACTGCCAGCCCGTCACCGGCACGCCGCCGCTGATGACGGGAATTTCTTTTTTCCACGCGCGATAAATCACGTTGAAACCGTTGCCGCCGGAATCCGCCACAGTGAATTCAACCGGCGTCGTGACCGGATAATTTCCGCCGCGCAAACAAACCACGATGTCGCCGGTCATCGGGCGGTTCACCGTCCGCACCACGTCGCGGGCGCGGGCCAGCGTGAGAAACGGTCTGGCCTTCGTCCCCGGATTGGTGTCCACGCCCGCCGGTGAAACGTAAAACTCACGAAACGTCCGCGCTTCCGCCCGCAGAGAAAAAACGGCGAGCAGCAGGAACATCAGGCCAGGCCGGAAAATCCGGCGACGCGAACGGGTCATGCGCATGAGAATATAGGTCTCGCCGCATTTCGTAATGAAAAAAATCTGCGGACGGATGTTGATGCGGTGCGGTGCGCCCTGCCCGGCCGCGACGCCCAGACCTGCGGCGAAACGAACTGGACGATTTTCGGGTCCCACTTGGAAAACGGATTTTCGCGGACGTATTTTTTGACCGCCTGGCCGAAGCGCAGGTTGAACCCGCCGTAATCCACGCCGATGACCACGTCCGGCTTGCGCTCAATCGCCAGCGCGAGCAGTTGGTTGAACAGCCGTCGGAACGTAAAATATTTTTTCAGCACGTCCGTGATGCCGATGACCGAGTGCTGCGTCAGGTCGAAGGCCAGTTCCACACCGGCGGCGGACATCTTCGGACCACCCGCGCCGAAGAATTGCGG
The DNA here is from genome assembly GCA_043749955.1 of Limisphaerales bacterium. Taxonomy (GTDB): domain Bacteria; phylum Verrucomicrobiota; class Verrucomicrobiia; order Limisphaerales; family UBA11358; genus UBA11358. The sequence continues at coordinate 10,077 of JAYVCM010000497.1, forward strand.
CGAGGATGGAGAATTGAGGATGGAAGATGGAATTTTTCCCCGCAGCGCGGCAACCAGTTCCGCCGCGAGCAAATCCCCGCTCGCCTCACCGGCGATGAGCATGAAGGTTTTTGGTTTCATGCCTGATCTCCGTAGGAGACGACGTGAGGAGTCTCTAACTTTGTTTTTGTTTTCATCCAATCGGCGGTCGCTTGATATTTCCCGCATCAGGCTGTCGCAGTTTGACGAATATTCTCCAAAACTTCGACCAATAATCTTCCGCCAGCGGATTCAATTGCGGATAGCCGGGAATCACGCAGCCCATGAACGGCCAGACTTCTTGCTCGCCAATCAATTCTGCCCGCGCCGGATTGGCCGCGATGTAAAAGCAAACTTTGGCGAACGCATTCCGTTTTCGTTGTTCCTCGCGTAAAACTTCATCCTGCGGCTGCGGTTGGAATTTCGCAGGCGAAAGTTCCGGCTCAAGGTAAGTTCGCAAGAACGCCATGCCGTTGATCTGGTCTGAATCCAGCCGCAATCCCATCCAGACCAGATGAATGTGGTCGGGCATCAGGCAATAAACCGGACAAACCAAACCCTCGCGGGCGGCGGCGTGAAGCATCAGTTCCCGGAAACGCTGCTGAAATGCAGGTGTCAGCCAGCCCTTGCCTTTGTCAAACACCGTCAACGTCCAGAACACCACGGCGTCGGCTTGATAATATTCGCGGGGTAAGCGGGGCAGGGAAAATGCCCGATTTAGCGGATCGCGTGCTGATTTGATGGGCCGTTGGAAACTCATGGCTGGAAAGTTAGAAACTCCTCACGTCGTTTCCTACAATTATTTTTCCGTAGGAGACGACGTGAGGAGTCTCAAATTAATTTTCACGGTCATCAGTAAAGTTAGAGACTCGTCACCTCGTCTCCTACATGGAAATTGCCACTCGATAATCCTCCAATGTTTTATCGCCACAATTTGATGGATGAATACAAACATAGCGTTTCCAAGAAGCAATCTCCTGGTCGTCAATCATCACGTTTGGCTTGGGCAAAAAAGCTTCAAAACAATCTGCAATTCCAAATTCCTGCGCCGATTGCTTTGCATACTCTCCGCCACCAGAACTCCAGCAGAATAAAACTGCTCCTTGCTGTTTCAAATTGCGGACATGCTGAATTACGCTGGGCATGGGAATCCGTTTTGTTCCGACACTTCTTACGATTGTGTCGTCAATGTCCACATAAACATATAAATCGGTCTTCATATTTTCTCTGCGTTTATTTTATCTGCTGAATCTGCCGCGTGATTTCAAACGCCAGATCCAGTGCGAGCTTGGCGGATTCGCCGCTGACCATCGGGGTTTGCTTCTGGTGGACACATTCAACGAAGTGTTGCAACTCAAGCTTGAGCGGCTCGTCTTTGGTGATCGGCACGGGTTCGCGCACGATTTTTTTCCCAGCAAACTGGCTGACGATGGCGGAGTCTTTGCCGATGCCGAGCTTGGCGGCGAGAACTTTTTTTAGCAGTGAACTTTCTTCCTCGCCGTCGCGGGCGACGCGGTAGATGAATCCTTCCTGCACGCGGTAATCGAGCGAGATGTAGCAGGGATTCGTCGGGCCGCTGAAGACGCGGATCTTCCGCATCCGCTCCGGGCTGATGCGGCTGGCGGTGAGGTTGGCGACGCAGCCGTTGGCGAAGCGCAGGCGCACGTTGGCGATGTCCTCGCTCTTGCTCAACACGGGAATACCCACGGCGTCTATGCTGGTCACGGGCGATTTCACGAACGCGAGCACCACGTCGAGGTCGTGAATCATCAGATCCAGCACCACGCCAATGTCCATCGAGCGGGCAGGGTAGGGCGACAGGCGATGGCACTCGATGAACTTCGGCTCCGTAGCGACGGTCTGGAGAAAAGTAAAAACGGGATTGAACCGCTCAACGTGGCCGACTTGCAGCACGCAATTTTTCTGCTGTGCGATTTGGATCAGTTCGGCGGCCTGCTCGGAATTGTCGGTCATCGGCTTTTCGACGAGGACGTGCTTGCCTTGCGCGAGCAATTGTTTGGCGATGTCGAAATGCATGGTGGTGGGCGTGACGATGTTGAGCGCGTCGCTGGCGGCGGCGGCTTCGGCGATGGACGCGAAGACGCGCAACTGGTGTTTCTCCCCGATTTTTCGGGCGGTTTCGGCGTGCGCATCGTAAATGCCGGTGAGTTCCACCTGTCCGGCAGCGTGGAGTTCGGTGTAGATGCGGGCGTGATGTTGACCGAGCGAGCCGGTGCCGAGGACGGCGACTTTGACTTTTGCCATGCACGGAGTGTGCCAGCGAACGTTGAAAACTAAAAACGAAAATTCCTCACGCCAAGGACGCGAAGGGCGCAAAGGTTTTGGAACGCCGAACACCGTTTCGGCCAGATACGCGTGAGTGGCGGTTGATTTTACGGAGCGCGGCTGTGTCGCGGAGACCAGCCGCAGCGCTTCCGAATGTCGAAACGCATGAAATTTTTCGATGCG
>JAYVCM010000498.1:0-8425 GCA_043749955.1 Limisphaerales bacterium
CACACGCAGCGGCTCAAACCACTTCGTAAAATTTCTAAAATGCTGCTCCGCCAGAATTTCCGTCGGCGCCATGAGCGCGACGTTGAAGCCGCTTTCCAATGCCATCAACGCCGAACACGCGGCCACGGCGGTTTTGCCGGAGCCGACGTCGCCTTGCAGCAGCCGCCGCATCGGATGGACTCCGTTCATGTCCGCGCGAATTTCTTTCAGCACGTTGGTCTGCGCGCCGGTGAGCTTGAAACCGAGCTGCGCGAGAAAGGGTTTCATCAACCGGTTGTCGCCGCCGCATGGCAGCGCCTTCGACACCGCCTCGAATTTTTTCCGGCGCGACTGGATCTGAAATTGCAGCGCGACGAATTCATCCAGCGCCAGCCGCTGCCGCGCGATTTCCACGTCCGCGAATTCTTCGGGAAAATGAATCATGCGGACGGCATTGGCGCGTTCCGGAAAGTAGGGCAGGCTTCCAGCCTGCCCAGCCCCAAAAAAATCTTTTGCCGTTGATTTCTCGCCCGCGCTGACGCGCTCGCCGGGCAGGCTGGAAGCCTGCCCTACTTTCTCCAGCGCGTGCCAGATGAGCGAGCGCATCACGCGCGCGGTCAACCCTTCCGTCAGCGGATGAATCGGCACGATGCGGTTGACGTGGATGAATTCATCTTCGCCCGGCTCGACCAGTTCGGTTTCCGGATGGTCAATGTTGCGCGGCTTCAACGAATCCGGTTTGCCGAAAATAAGAAACTCGCGCCCGACGGCGAACCAGTCCTCCATCCACGGCTGCGCCTGCCACCAGCGGCAGTGCAGATGCGCCGTGCCGTCGTCGAACACGCATTCAAACATCGCGCGCGTGCCTTTTTTCCAGCGCTTGACGCCGGACGCGATGATTTTTCCGCGCACGGTCGCGGCCTCCTTCACTTTCAGATCGCGGATGGCCAGAAATTTTCTCCGGTCCTCATAGCGGCGCGGCTTGTGCAGCAGTAGATCTTCGACGGTGAAAATCTCCAGCCGTGCCAGCAGTTTGGCGCGTTCTTCGCCCACGCCCCAGACGGAAGTGACGGGCGCGGCGAGCGGAGAAACATTTTGTTCCGGCGGCGACATTGGCCGCACGATACAAGCCGCGCAATCGGGAATCAAACGGAACTATTCGGCGTCATTCCGGTAAAACGGAGCAGCGACGTAAAATTTAATAACTCAATTGACAAGTTGAGATTCTTAATATAGAAATTGAATAAATCAATGCCGAAGCCCGGAAACAACCTGAAAAAGCTCATCACGCGCTGTCCGTTTTGCGGGGATCAGCTCGGCATCACCCGGCTTTCCTGTCACGGCTGCAACACGCAGATTGATTCGCAACTGGAGATTCCGCTGTTCTTCCGCCTGCCGCCGGACTTGCAGCAGTTTGTTTTTATTTTTCTCCGCTGCCAGGGAAAAATCCGCGACGTGGAAAAGGAACTGGGCATCTCCTACCCGACGGTCTGCAAGCGGCTCGACCTCGTCAACGAACTGCTCGGCAACACCGGCACGCCGGTCAAGCGCTCGCAGATTTTGGAACAGCTCGAACGCGGCGAAATCAATGTCCAGGAAGCCACCCAACTATTGAAAGGAAGATCATCATGAACCATCCCCTCGGCATCGCCATCCCCCTCGCTGCATTCATTGTGCTTGGAATCATCGGCGAATCATTTGCCTACCGTCGTTACACCGGATTGAAACATTGGCAATCGGTTTTGCTGGACTTTTTCACGGCTGCGCTCGCCGTCATATTTTGTATTTATTACCATGAAGAACTGCATCGCCGCCTTGAGTTGGACCGGAATTATGACGACTCGCCGTGGACCACTTGCGCCTCCATGTTGCTGCCGCTACTGGCAATCCCTTTCGTGGTGCGGCTTTACCAGAAGTTGATCGGCGGCCAGCTCACCGACCGGGAAAAACTTCCCGACATGGACGGTGTGCGCGCGTGGCTTGGCTTCGGGAATTTGATCTGTGCCACGCTGATTCCGATTGCTGTGTGGCTGCTGTTTGGCACGTCGTTGCCCGCCATGTTTGCGCTCACGTTCGGACTGCTGCTGGCGTATCCGGTTTTCAACATGGCATCGGCGACACCGTCGCCCGCGCCCGTCACCGCGCCGGAAGATTTGTCCAACGAACGGGAAAAAGTTTTGCAACTGCTCGAAGCCGGAAAAATCAACGCTGATGAAAGCGCGGAACTGTTGAACGCCCTCGGCCAGAGCGTCCCGTCGCGTCCACCGCCGGCGAGCGAAATGGAACTGTCGTCGCAGCGAAAAATTGTTTTGCTCGGGGCGGCGCTGCTGCTGCTCGGATTTTTTCTGCCGTGGTTTTCTGTGAATCCCGCCGCAGTCATCAACGAAATGGCCGCGAAATTTCAGCAGGGGATGAACCAGGTCAACCTGTCCATTCCCGGCGGCACGCTGTCGTTGCCGGGGGCCACGGTGCAGGTTCACGCCGGCGACGTGGCGCACGGCCTTGGCTGGTGGATTCTCGCGCTGGGCATCGGCGCGGCGGTGCTGCCGTTTTTCGCCACCAACCTCAAGGCGCAGTTGCAGAAAAAGGTGATTCTCGCCGCGCTCGCCATTGGTGTATTTCTATTGGTTTATCTTCTGTCCAACAATTTTCGCTTCGTCAGCATCGGCGTGATTCTGGCGCTGGCCGGCTACGCGCTGGAAATTGTCGGCACCTTGAAGGAACGCGTGTCGGCGGGCTGATGGCAATCCTCATTGGACCGGCTGGTCTATGCCCATAAATTCATGAAGAAAAAATCTGCGTTGGAAGATTTGTTGTCGGTGATGGCGCGGCTGCGTTCGCCCACGGGTTGTCCGTGGGACCGCGAGCAGGATCACATGAGCCTGCGCCGTCACGCCATCGAGGAGGTCTATGAACTGATTGACTCGATCGAGGCGGGCGATGATCACGAAATGGCCGAGGAGCTGGGCGACCTGTTGTTGCAGGTGGTTTTCCATTGCCAGCTCGCGCGCGAACGCGGCGCATTTGATTTTGAAAAAGTCACGCGGCATCTGGTGGACAAATTGATCCGCCGTCATCCGCACGTTTTTGGCACGACGAAGGTCAAGGACGTGGACGAGGTGTGGGCGAACTGGGAAAAAATCAAGCGCGCGGAAAAACACGGCACGCATCTGGAGCGCAAATCCGCGTTCGACGGGATTCCGAAACATCTGCCGGCGCTGTTGCGCGCGGAAAAATTATTGAAGAAAGCCCGCAAAGCAAACGTCATCACGGAAATCCACCCATCAAAAAGAAAATTCGCCAGGACGACTTTGGCCAAAGAACTGTTTGAGCTGGCCGCCCAGGCGCAATCACGCGGCTGGTGCGCGGAGGAATTGCTGGCGGGCGAAATCAAAAAACAGGAGCGTCAGTGGCGGCGGCAGGAACAGGCCAAAGGCGCAGCCGCGTAGCGTCAGGCGTCCCGCCTGACGTAGAGGGCTGGCGTCCCGCCGCCCGGATCCCGCGCACAAACTTTCTGCGCGAACTATTTTTCTGCACCCAACCACCAGCCACGTTTTTATCCGCCGGGCGGGACGCCCGGCTCTACGGCAGGCAAGATGCCTGCCGCTACGGAAAGGCCGCGCCTTCCCACCCAGATTCATTCGGATTGATTCGCGTCCCGCCTGACGTAGAGGGCTGGCGTCCCGCCGCCCGGATCCCGCGCACAAACTTTCTGCGCGAACTATTTTCCTGCGCCCAACCACCAGCCACGTTTTTATCCGCCGGGCGGGACGCCCGGCTCTACGGCAGGCAAGATGCCTGCCGCTACGGAAAGGCCGCGCCTTCCCGCGTCGCTTCATTCGGATTGATTCGCGTCCCGGCGTGGTGAAGAATCCGTCCATGAACATTCAAGTGGCCGTCCTCTGCGACGCGGCGACGGACGACAACGGAAAATTAAACCTCCTCGGCTCGTTCGACACCATCTACGCGCCGCAACTGCCCGCCGTGCATCCGCAATGCGCCGTCGCGTTGCGCGTCACCTTCCAGCCCGGCGACGAAGGCACGCGCAAGCTCTCGCTCAATTTCATCAATGCCGACGGCCGTTCCATCATGCAGGGCATCGAGCTGCCCGTGCCCGTCACGCTGCCGGACGACGCGCATTTCCTCACGCGCAATTTCATCGTGAACATCCAGCAGTTGAAATTCGAGGAGGCCGGCCTGTATTCCGTGGACGTGCGCGTGGACAACGAATCGCAGGCCAGCATCCCGCTGCTTGTGAAAATGATCGAGCCGCGCGCGGTGGCGTGAATTCTTCGCGTAGGAGCCGAGGTGACGAGGCTCAATTCATCCGGGAACAACGCAAAGGCGCAAAGAATTAATGTGCCTGGAACTGTCACCCACTGGGTAAATCGGCGAAATATGTTTTCCTCGCCATAACACTTTCCCTTTGCGCCTTTGCTGCTTGGCGTCTTTGCGTTAACCGCCGTTTTTGTTTCAGAAATTAGAGACTCCTCACGTCGTCTCCTACTTTTAACTTTGCACTTCCCCGTCTGGCATTTATTTTCCGCACGATGAACAACGCACCCATTTTACAACTCGACCTCCCCGGCATCCAAAAAGTCCGCTCCGGCAAAGTCCGCGAAGTCTTTGACCTCGGCGACAGCTTCCTGCTCGTCGCCAGCGACCGCATCTCCGCCTTCGACGTCATCATGCCCAACGGCATTCCGCGCAAGGGCGAAGTGCTCACGCAGATCTCGCATTTCTGGTTCGAGAAATTTTCCGCGCTCGTGCCGAATCATCTGCTGCGGCGCGCGAGTGAACCGCTTGGAGTTCCGGCTTTAGCCGGCCTGCCCGCCGCGCAACTCGCCGACCTGCAACGCCGCTCGATGATCGTGAAGAAGGCCAAGCCGCTTGCCATCGAGTGCATTGTGCGCGGCTATCTTTCCGGCAGCGGATTGAAGGAATACAAAAAATCGCAGACCGTCTGCGGCCTCAAACTGCCCGCCGGCCTGACCGAATCCGCCGAATTGCCCGAACCGATTTTCACGCCATCCACCAAGGCCGAGGCCGGCCATGACGAAAATATTTCCTTTGAGGAAGCCTGCAAGATTGTGGGCACCGACCTTGCCACGCAGGCGCGCGACTTGAGCCTGAAGATTTATCGGGCCGGACGCGATTATGCCCGCCAGCGCGGCATCATCATCGCCGACACGAAATTTGAATTTGGATTGTTCGAGGGCAAATTGATTTTGATTGATGAAGTGTTGACGCCCGATTCCTCGCGCTTCTGGCCCGCCGACCAATACGCGCCCGGCCGCGGCCAGCCGAGCTTCGACAAACAATTCGTCCGCGACTATCTCGAAACGCTGACGTGGGACAAAACCCCGCCCGGCCCGAAACTGCCGGACGACGTCGTCGCCAAAACCAGCGCGAAGTATTTGGAGGCGTATGAAAAGCTGACGGGTAAAAAGCTGTGACTCCATAACCGCGTGAAATACGAACTGACCAACCATGCGAAGAACGCTCTTGCCGAGCGTGCCATTTCTGTGGAATGGCTGGAACGCACATTGAACGCGCCGGAACTGACTTTGCCCGATCCTGACGACGTTGAAGTTGAACGCCATTTTCGGAAAATCCCAGAATTTGGCGGGCGCGTTTTGCGCGTGGCCGTCAATACAACAGTTGAACCCGTCCGTATTGTGAGTGTATTCTTTGATCGGACAATGAAAGGCAAACTATGAAATTGCATGTGGACAAAGAAGCCGACGCGCTTTATCTGCGGCTGGATGATTCCAAGATCATCGAGTCCGAGGAGGTGTCGCCGGGCGTGGTTCTGGATTTTGACCAGCACAACCAGGTCGTCGGTGTTGAAATTTTGCATCTGTCCAAACGCACTTCCAAACTCAAGCTGGGCGAGCTGCAATTTCAAGCGGCTTGAAATGAAACTTAAACCGCACAATTCTGTTTCATCCTACGACGCCGAGGCCGACGTGCTGTATATCAACTTCAAAAAGCCGAGCCACGCCACGGATTCTGAAATGACCGACGACGACATCATTGTCCGCTACGAAAAGGATGAAGTCGTGGGCCTGACCGTGCTGCACGCGAGCAAGCGATAAAGCAGTTCGCCAAAACCAGCGCGAAGTATTTGGAGGCGTATGAGAAGCTGACGGGGAAGAAACTTTGAGAAATGAACCCGCACCTACAAGCAGCGATTGAGAATGTCTATGCCGCTTTCAAAGACATTCCCAAACCGCAGTTTGTGGATGGTTGCCCTTGCTGCATTGACGAAAAGGGCATCAGCGTTTTGCTGGCAAAACCACTGCGAGAACTTTCACCTGATGACCTGACGCATTATGCCGCATCTGTATTTTTGACCGTTGGTTCGGTTGAAGACTTCTTCTTTTTCATGCCACGAATTCTGGAAATTCTCGCACTCAATTCTGATTGGTGGCCTGATCCAGAAGTTGTGGCCCTCGCTTTGGGTAATTCTGGATTTCACACTTGGCCATCAAACAAATCCGAAGCAGTTTCAAATTACTTCGACGCAAAAATCGTTGAGCTTTTGGAAAAAGATCACACGGGATGGGATATAGATTCGTGGATTTGCGCTTTGGGCAGATTGGGCATAGACCTGACTCCATTTTTGAGAAAAATCGCGGCGAATCCCTTGCGATTGATTGAGTATTACGAAGTGAACAGTGACCAGATCAACGACGGAAAATTATCAAATGGATTTTGGGACGATGCTCCAAAAGAACACAGGCAGGTCGTCGAATGGTTTCAGTCTGCTGAAATCAAGAAAGCCATTGAATTGGCTTATGGACTTGCGTGACCAGCGCAATCTAAACGCTCGTCGGAGATTTTCTGCAATCCCTGCGCCACGAGCACGGGAGGGCGGCAGGGGTGAAACAGCTCTGCGCTTCTCGGCGTCCTCTGCGCCTCCGCGTTTCTCCGGGCTTTTATTTTTCGTTGTGTGTGCGCCCACTCTTTATTCGCAATCCGCGCCGGGCAAAGTAAAGTTGCAGCCATGAGCGTGGAACAAATTGGAGCCAGCATCGAGTCCATGTCGGCCAGTGAACGGCAAAAATTCGCCCGCTGGTTTGACGAGCATCGCCACGGATTGATTGGCGGGGCGGAGGACTTCGAATTGAGCCAGGAACAGCAGGCCGAGATTCTCCGCCGGCGCGATGCCTTTCTCGCCGACCCTTCCATCGCCGAACCGTGGGCCGGCACGCCGGAAAAAATCCACCAGCATCTCCATGACCGCCGCACCAGGAAGGCTGCCGCCAGCGGTCGCTGACATCGTCGCCGCTGCCGAATGGTATGACGACCAGCAACCCGGCTTGGGCGATGATTTTGTTAAAGAAGTGAACGCGGTCATCTCTGCGCTCCCGCGAAATCCACTTGGCCATTCCGTCCGTTTTTCCGATGTGCGCTGCGTGCGGCTGAAACGGTTCAAGCCCTGCGGAATTTATTATTTCCTGTGGCATGAGGAAGTGATCATCTTCGCCGTGTTTCATGCCAGTCGTCATCCGCGCTGGTTGCAATCACGGCGGCGCGGTTTGGACGAATAATCAGATGAAACGCTCGTCGAAGATTTTCTGCAATCCTTGCGCCACGAGCGCGGGAGGGCGGCAGGGGAATAAACGCGGAGACGCGAAGGCCGCAGAGAACCGCCGAGTCGGAACGAGCCGGATGCCTGGGGAGGTCTTGAAACAACTCCGCACTTCTGGCGGCCTGCGTATTGAAATAGTTTGACGTCCTCCCTCACCCTCCGCACGACGCTTCGCGCCATCCGGAAATCACCAGAAAAAACTTCACTGCCAGTTCTCCGCCTGCATCCGCGCCAGTTCCGCCGCGTAGCCGGCGCGGAAATCGGGGAACTGAAATTGGTATTTTAATTCCGCGCGCAACTTGGCGTTGCTCACGCGTTTGTTGGTCACGCCGCGTTTGCGCCCGGCCTCGGCATCCGCCCCGACTTTCGGCGGCAGCGGCTTTTTCAATTCCGCCGCCAGCCACGCAAAAAAATCCAACTGGCTCACCGGCTCGCTGTCCGCTGCGTTGTAAATTTCTCCCGGCCGCGCGTCGTGCAGCGCGGCGATGATGACGCCGGTCAAATCGTCGCGATGAATCATGTTCAGCCAGCGCGCGCCGTCGCCCTCGATGCGCGCCTCGCCGCGCAGAAATTGTTTGAACGAATGGCCGCGCGCCGGGCCGTAGATTCCTGCCACGCGCAAAATCACCGCCGGAAAAATAGTGGCACGCGCGTCCCGCCCGTGTGTTTCGGTTCGCACGGGCGGGACGCGCGTGCCACTGCCGGCCACCGCCGCCAGCAAGAGTTTCTCCGTCTCCACCAGAACTTTTGAAGTCGGCGCGTCGGGCTCGGCGGAACTTTTTTCCGTGACGACCGAGCCATCGTTCTGCGCGTAAACACTGGTGCTGCTGGTGTAGATGAATTTTTTCA
>JAYVCM010000499.1:0-4814 GCA_043749955.1 Limisphaerales bacterium
CGCCGGCGCTGGCGCCCGCAATGGATTCGGGAATGATGCTCCGGTAAGATTGGACAAAGCCCGCCACCTGCGAAGGTTCCAATTGATAACTTTGATCCAGGCTGGCACCCGCCAGCGAGCGCGTGTAGGCGAAACGAACCGCCGTGTCTTTTGCGGGCGTCCAGATCAAGCCCGCCTTGGGAGAAAGTCCGCTCCGCGTTTCTTCCCGGCCGGAAATGGGCGGGCTTCGAAAGTTTTCCGGGAAAGTAATCCGGTCATAGGTCAGTCCGCCGATCAATTGCAACGGTTCAAAGAGCTGCCATTGATGATACCCATAAAAACTGAAGCGTCGGAACAGCGAGGTGGTATCCTGCTGCGCGGCCGCCGCCGGTGGAACTGGAAATGCAGAAGCCAGTTGGGATGGCACCGTTTGCTGGCTGGCCGTGTCGAACCGGCCATATTGAACGCGTCCGCCAACCACCGTGGTGTGCGCGGCCTGTTCCCAGATCTGCTGCAGCTCGCCTGAATAGATGGTTGCTTGGTTCACGAAATTTTCGCGCGTCGTGAGACCCTGCACGGAAGTTAGCTGGGTGATGCCAGGCATGGCGATTGAATCCACATCCGGCCGGAAGGCAATCAGAGTCGGTTGCGTCTGATTGATAAAAGAAGTCGTATCATTTATGCGGCCCGCCAAAAACAAAGTATGAACCCCGGGATTCCACTCATGGTGATGGCCAAAGATCACAGTTGGATCTTGAGTTTCTTCAACCCGCACATTCAAGTTCGCCATGTTTGGATTGTAATGCTGGAAAACATCCCCGCTGCTTGCCTTGTATTGCTGGACATTCAGATAAGTGCTGTCCTTCGCGGTGATCTGATGCTTGAGCGTCAGTGAGAGCTGCCGCTGTTCGATGTCATTGTTCGCCCGCTGGCCGGGATCGGTGCGGTAAAAGGCCTCGACGTTGTAGCTGAAATTTCCGAACACGCCAAACTGCGCGCCGGACTGCGTCCAGGCGCCCCGGCTCAAATACTCCGTGCTGGAAGCGACGCCAAAACCGTCGCGCGCGAACAGCCTGGAGTATTCGCCCTGGGAAATCGTGGCGGACAGCGGCCCGGCACTGACCGGCGCGAGCAGGCTGGCCACGAGGTATTCGCTCACCGCCGGCGTCTCATAGCGCAGATTGATTTCGTTCGGATCGCGCAGTTCGTTGTAGCTGTTGGCGAGGAAGAGGTGGGCGGAATAATTGGCGTAATCCTCATTCACCGCCCGCGCCGCCTCGCGCACGCTCACCTCGGACATCCCGGCGTCCTGATACATCGCCGCCAGGTTGGCGCTGCGGACGGCGCGGTCCTGGTCCAGCAGGAGTTGCGAGCGATAGACGCGGCGGTTGTCGTTCAGCGCCTCGGATTTTTCCAAATCGCGAATCGCCTCGTTGATCCGGTTGTGCTGCTGGTTGAGCAGGGCGGAATAAAACCACGAGGTCGGATCTTTCGGGTCCAGTTTTTTTGCGAACTGCAGTTCCTTGGCGGCGTGGGCGGAATCGCCCGCGTCGGCAAAAGCCTTGCCGAGATAGTTCCGCAGTTCGGCGCGCTGCGGCTCGAGCGCGGCGGCCACGAGCAGATCTTCCCGGCCGCCGTTCTTGTCGCCGGCGTGCAGGCGACAAAGTCCGCGTCCGAGCCACGCGTTGCCGAGCGCCGGATCCACGGCGAGGGCGCGGTCGAACCACGTCACGGCTTCACGCGTTTTGTTTTGTGCGGCCAGCAGAAATCCCTTGAGGGCGAGGGCCTGGGCGTTGCGCGGCGCGAGCGCGAGGCTTTGGTCCAAGGCGAGGAGCGACTCGCGCGTGTGGCCGAAACTGAATTCCAATTCCGCCACGCGCGACCAGGCAAAGCCAAAATCCGGTGCCATCTTCGTGGCTTGCCGGGCCAGGCCCAGCGCATTTTCCAACGAGGTTTCACGGATGGCGCGCGACTGCTCGGCATAGGAGGCGGCCAGAAATTCCGACGCCAGCTCCGGCGGGCGGAAGGCGGGACCGGGCTGGCGTTTCACGGCGGCAATCAGCCGGCGCAACGCGGCCGCGAGAGCCTGCACCCGTCCATCCGCATTGGCGGCGGACAATTTGACCAGGATGGTTTCCGCCGGATCAACCTGGCCGACGGACAGCAACAGGGCCGCGTAATAAATGCGTTCCGCGTCGGAGCCGGGCGTCCGGGCCGCCGGATATTTCGCGAGCGCCGCCAGCAGGTCGCCCGTGCGATAGGCGGCGAGGGAGTCGGCCAGAATTTTTTGCGTTTCCGCCGGGAGCGGCAGCTCCGTCGGATCCAGCACGCCGGGATAATAAAAGCACCATTGCAAAACATTGTTCGCAATGAAGCCGGCGGTGCGGACGGGCGCCTGGCCCGGTGCCACCGCCGCCTGCTGGCCGTTGGTGAGGACGAGGGCCGCCTGCGGGTTGCTCAACCGGACCTTGCCGTCAATCACGGAGAGCGTGGTCAGATCCGCGTCGTCCACGGCCAGGACAAACTCGGTGCCTTCGACGCCGGCGACCGCCCCGCGGGTGATGATTTGAATCCGTCCCGGCCGGTCGCGATGAAAAAAAGAAATGATGCCGCGAACCAGATGCAGGCCCGCCAGCGCCTGCGGCGAATCCGGCGGTAAAATTTCAAGCTCCGTCGAGGCTCCGAACGGCACGGTGCTGTGGTCCGACCAGCGCAGCGCCACGCGGCTGTTCTTGGCGGTGTGAATCCGGTCGAACGGGTGCAACACCTGTCCCGCCTGCGCCGGCATCCAGTGGGTGGCGCCGGCCGGAAAAATTTCCACCCGGCCTTGCAGCTCGAGGATCCGGATCTCATTGGCGGCGGAAGCATTCGTTGCGGTTTGGGAAAAAGACGTGACAACGGCGGCCGCGATAATAACCACGGCTGTCAAAAGTGATTTGCCGATTCGGTAGATTGAGTTCACGCGGATGCCTTCGGACGTCAAGTCCCGATGATGGACTGGAACTTAAGGAATCATACGCTCGCTGTTTATTCAATTCATTTCGACGGCAGAATAAGTTTGCCAACCGACGGGCGAGCCTTCATTACTTGGTTCATGGGACAAATCACGGATGAATTGATTCCAACCCGCGCAACGTTGATCCAACGCCTCAAGAACTGGCAGGATCAGTCGAGCTGGCAGGATTTCTTCGACACCTACTGGCAGCTTATCTATGGCGTGGCAGTCAAGCGCGGCCTGACCCAGTCCGAAGCCCAGGAGGTCGTGCAGGAAACCATGATTTCCGTCGCCAAACACATGCCCACTTTCAAGTATGATCCCGTCATCGGGTCGTTCAAAGCCTGGCTCTTGAACATGACCCGCTGGCGCATCGCCGACCAGTTTCGCAAGCGCCAGCAACTGGGTATATTTCAAGAGTCCACCGATGAGACCCCTGGCGGCGACGGCCCCATGGACGGGCTGACAAATATTCCCTGCCCAGTTGATTTGGACAAACTGTGGGAAGAAGAATGGGAGAAGAACCTGCTGGAGGCTGCCGTGGCCAAAGCCAGGCGCCGGCTGGATCCGAAGCAATATCAAATCTTCGACTTATATGTGAACAAGGAGTGGGAAGCCCAGCGAATCGCCAAGACTTTCAGCATTCCCATCGGCCAGGTCTATCTCGCCAAGCATCGCGTGACCGAAATGATCAAGCAGGAGGCCGAACGGCTTAAGAAGGAAATGATTTGAGCGTCCCCGAATCCCACAGACCCTCTTCCGCCCCGTAAAAATTCTGCCTGCTGGAACCCGTGATTCGTTAAAAAACTTTTAAAACTGCATTCACCGCTTCGGTTAAATGATTCAGCCCACGTTTTCCATGCCGAAACGCGCGGAAATTCACAATGTCAGTTTCAAGGTCACGGAATTTTAGAAATAGTTTGAAAGATTTTGGATGCTTGAACGTATTGCTTGTGAGCGGCGTGGAATAAACCTGATTAAACTTTAGTCTGGTTCCGTTGCCGGCCATTTTATCAGCTCCGCCCACATGGGTGGGATTGGGGGGACAAGGGAAAGGGTTTTAGCCCGGGCGGAGCTGATTTTTACATTCTTCATTTTCAAGAAAGGATTCGATTTCCCGCGTTGTATTAATTTCTTAAAAGCGGTTTTTGTCCCGGCGGGCATCTCCGTCCACCTCCATGCTGATCTCCTGTCCGGGCGTCACCATGCCGACAAGCGCCAAACAACGGGTCAGGGCGACTTGATGCGGAAAAATTTCTGCGGCGACGGCGGCACGAGGCTGTTCGTGAACTGCACCAGTCCGCCCGCGCTGGAATAATTCGTGGCCACGTCGAGCCACGCCACGAGGTCGGTCGAGCTTTGCAGAATCCACGGCAGATTCGCCAATGCCTGCGCGGAAAGCATGAGGTTCGTCGCACCAATCGAAAATTGCAAATTGCTGAACAGCGGTGGCGGCAAATTTGTGAACACCGCCGTCACGCTCGCGTTATTCGTCGGCATGATGAACAACGTCGTGGTCGCGGCGGCGTTGCTCACCCCTTGCCCGCTCCAGCCCGCGAAAATTTTCCCCGACGCCGCCGCGTTCGCGGTGAGCGAGAGGATCGAACCCGCGCCGAAATTTCCGCCGCCAGTTCCGTTGCTCACCGTGAGCGAATACGCGTTCGCGGAATTCGTCCGCCAGAAGCGCAGCAGTTGGCGCAGCGCGAGCGGGGCATTCGTCGGCGCGGGGCGGCCAAGCTGGTCAACGGCGTTGATGCCGTGGCAGTTCGCGCACGTCCGCACTTCGCCGGGCCGGAACGTGATCCAGTATCGCTCCTTCACCACACTGTCGTTGTTGTTG
>JAYVCM010000500.1:0-6547 GCA_043749955.1 Limisphaerales bacterium
AGACGCCGCTACGCCGAAGCGAGGGAAACCCGTCGCTCTGCGCTCTGCTCTTGTTCGCGCTGCTCACCACTTCGGTTTACGCCCAAGTCAACCGCACGATCGGCACCTTGCCGCCCGGCGGCACGGTCACCGTCACCTTCGACGTGACCATCAACACCAATTTTCCGCTGAACACTTTTTCCGTGACGAACCAGGGCAGCGTGAGCGGCAATGCCATCACCACGGTGCTCACGGATGATCCCGGCGTCGGCGGCGCGAGCGACCCGACGGTGTCATTGCTGCCTGCGGACCTTGATTTCGGGGATGCGCCCGCGCCATATCCGACATTGCTCGCCAACAACGGCGCGCGTCACATCATTCCCTTCACCGGCGCGACATTATTTCTCGGCAATGTTCCGCCTGATGCGGAAGCGGACGGCCAGCCGAACGCCACTGCCACCGGCGACAACCTTGCGGGAGCCAATGACGAGGACGGCGTGACCTTTAACGGCGGGTTCACGAATTCCACCACCGCGCAGTTGACCGTGAGATCGAGCGCCCCCGGCAAACTGGATGCGTGGATTGATTTCAACCGCAACGGCAACTGGAGCGATGCGGGCGAACAAGTCATCGTTAATCAGACCCTGGCCGCCGGCGACAATCTGCTGGCCGTTTCCGTGCCGGTGATTGCCGCCAACACCAACACGTTCGCCCGCTTTCGGTTGAGCAGCGCGGGAAATCTTACGCCGACCAATCAGGCGGCAGACGGCGAGGTGGAGGATTACGAGGTGCAACTGGTCGCGAGCGTTCCGCCGCAGGTCACCTGTCCCACCGACATCTTCACGAACATTCCGTCAACCAATTCGTCCGTGACCATCGCCTTTGCGGCCGCAGCCACCGGCAATCCCACGCCGACGGTGACTTACACGCTTAACGGAAATCCGATCACCTCGCCCTACGCTTTTGCGCCGGGCACCAACCTCGTGCAGACGACGGCCTCGAATGGTCTGCCACCCAATGCGGCCTGTTCTTTCAGTGTGATCGTGAATCGCAATCCGCTCGCGGTCGCCGACCAGCTCGGCACGGTTGAAACCAATGCCGCCACCGTGGCCGCCGCCAAACTGCGCGCCAACGACAGCGATCCGGATGGCGACGCCATCGCCATCACTGCCGTGAGCGCCACCAGCACCAACGGCGGAGCAGTGGTGCTTGCGAGCGGCGCGGTGACTTACACTCCCGTCGGCGGCTTCGTCGGTGAAGACCGTTTCAGTTACACGCTCACGGATGCGCGCGGCGGCACGGCCACCGGCACGGTCATGGTCACGGTGACCTCGGCCAGCGCGCCGTCGCAAAACAAAGTTTCCATCACGCCGACGGCGAGCGGGGTGTTGATCCGCTTCTCGGGCATTCCGGGCCAGGCCTACAACGTCCAGTATTCCGACGGCGCCCCGACCGGGCCGTGGACGAGTTTTGTGCCGCCCATCATCGCCGGCCCGACCGGCCTGATCTCCTACGAAGACACCACGTTCCCTGCGCCGCCCAGCCGGTTCTATCGGACGAGCGTCGCACCTTGATTCAAACGATTAAAAATATGAAACCGACCATGCTCGTAAAAACATTGTTCGCCGCCGCCGCCCTGCTGGCGGTCAACGAAGGCCGCGCGCAATCAGTCACCAACACTTACAGTTTCACGCCCGCCCTGTTGATACCCGACAACAACCTCAACGGCGTGGCCGATGCGCACACGGTCGTCTCCGATGTGTTCAACCTCAGCCAGCTCATCGTCACCCTGGCCATCAGTGGCGGATTCAACGGGGATTTTTACGCCTACCTCGCGCATGACACGGGCTTCGCCGTCCTGCTCAACCGCGCCGGGCGGACGGGGGCCAACGATCTCGGCTATGCCGACAGCGGCTTTGACGTGATCTTCGCCGAAACTTCCACCAACGGCGACATTCACAACTATCAGGCGGTTTTCAATCCAGCCGGCGGCAGCCTCACCGGCACCTGGCAGCCCGACGGCCGGGATATTTTTCCGACCAACGCGGTGGACACCACGCCGCGCACGGCGACGCTGGCCGATTTCTACGGGCTGAACGCGAATGGGGAATGGCGGCTGTATGTGGCGGATTTGTCGTCGGGCGGCATCGGCACCTTGACCGGCTGGGGCATTACCGCCATCGGCGTTCCCGAACCGGCGACCTGGAGCCTGCTGGCGCTGGCGGCGGCCGGTTTTGGGCTGCATCGGAAAATGCGCACGCGACGGTGAGCGGGCGGCCGGTGGCCGGCAAGCTGGAATGTGAATTTCTTCTGCAGCAGACCGGCGGGTAGCGGCGACGCCTCGTCGCCGCAGGGTGGCGGCGACGCCCGCGTCGCATTTTTCTTCCCACCGGGAAAGCCGGCAGTCCAACTGGCGATCCCGCTCCGAGCGGGACCAGCACCTTTCTGCGACGGGGCGTCGCCGCCACGCTCGAGCCGGCTGCGGCGTTCGGGGTGAATTGAATTCAAAATGATTTAGCAAAGCCGAGTTGTTAATGAGCGGCGTCAAGCCGGACAGTGGGTGCAACGCCGGATTGCCAATTTCAATTGAGAGTGCAGATTGGTGTGCGTGAATCAAAAATCACAACGCGGCCTCCGCTTTCGCATTCAGAAAATGCTGCACCTCGAGGATGTCCCGCCGCCTGTCCGGCGCGTCATCGTGGCGGTGATCGGCGGCACCATTGTGCTCCTCGGCATCGCCATGATTGTGCTGCCAGGCCCGGCCATCGTGGTCATTCCCCTAGGACTGGCCGTGCTGGCGACGGAATTTATCTGGGCGCGGCGGTGGTTGAGCAAGGCGCGGAAACTTTTTCAAAAGGCCAGGGCCGGTGTCACCGGCCCGTCGAAAAAATAACCGTCACCGCATCACCGCCGACAATTGCTGCTGCAAGCTGGCCAGAACTTTTTCGTGCGCTGAATTCACGTCGGCATCCGTCAGCGTCTTGTCCGCGGCGCGATAGGTGAACGCATACGCCAGACTCTTCCGTCCTTCCGGGACGCCCTGGCCGCGAAACACATCAAACAATTCCACGCTTTCCAGATTCGCGGGCTTGGACTGCTTGACGGTTTGCAGCACCGCTTCGTGCGTCGTCGCCTCCGGCACGAGCATCGCCACATCGCGGCGGCTCGAAGGAAATTGCGGCAATGATTTGAACGACTTCGCCGGATTGCGCTTCGACAACAGCAAATCCAGATTAAATTCCGCGAGAAAAACCGCGTCGCGCAGATCGTATTTCTTTGCGAGCGCCGGGAGCAACTGGCCGAGTTCGCCCAGCGGCAATTTCCCGCCCAGCGTGACGGCGGCGGATTCAAGAAACAGCGCCGTGCTTTCCGCGCGTTTTCCGAACGCGATGCCGCGCAAGCCGAACTGCTCCAGCAAATCCTCGACGAGACCTTTCAGATCGTAGGCGTCAAACTTCGCGTCCCGCTCGCCGCCGCTCCAGAACGACAGCGCGCGCCGGCCGGTGATGGCGATGGCCACGCTGCGATTTTCTTTTGGAGCGCCGGTCTCCGACCCGGCGAGTTTCAAATTCTCACCGTTCACATTCGTGAACACCCGTCCAATCTCAAAAAACGCCAGGTCATCGTTTTTCCGGCTGACGTTGTGCCGCAGAATATTCAACAAGCCCGGCAGCAAGCTTGGCCGCAGCACATCCATGTCGCTGCTCAACGGATTCGCGAGCGCGACAATCTGGTCATTCGTCATTCGACATTCGTCATTCCCCACCAGCGTCTGCCCCTGCGCCTCGTTCAAGCCGAGGCCCGTGAGGATGCGGCGCACGTCACCGATCTGGTCATAGACGGAATCAAACGCGTTCGCGCCGAGCGCCCCGCGCGGCGGCGTGCTGGGAATTTTGTCCACGCCATAAAGCCGTCCGACTTCCTCGATCAAATCCACCTCGCGTTTCAAGTCCACGCGCCATGACGGAATTTTGAAAGTGCAGACGCCTGGAGTCTGCTCGGTCAAGGTCAGGCCGAGTTTGGTGAGCGATGAAACCTGGTCCGAATGGGAGATGCCGACGCCCAGCAAATCTTTCGACTTCGCAAAATGCAGCGTGATTGGCTTGGGCGAACTTGGATTCGGAAAATCATCAATCGCATGGCCGAGCACTTGGCCATCCGCCAGATCACAGATCAACTGCGCGGCGCGGCGGCTCGCCCAATCGCAAATTCCCACGTCGCCGCCGCGCTCGAAGCGGTAGGACGAATCCGTGCGCAGCTCCAGTTTCTTGGAAGTCGCCCGGATGTTTTGCGGCTTGAAATACGCGCTCTCGATCAGCACGTCCACGGTGCGATCGTTGATCTCGGAATTTTTTCCGCCCATGACCCCGGCCAGCGCCAAAGCCTGTGTCTCGTCGGCGATGAGCAGCATCTGATTGGTCAACGTGCGCTCCTTGCCGTCGAGCGTGGTGAATTTTTCGCCCTCGCCCGCGCGGCGGATGACAATCGTAGGACAGGCGTCGCGCCTGTCTCCATCCTTTTTGTTTTCAGTTTGAGACAGGCGCGACGCCCGTCCTACGAGATGATAATCGAATGCGTGCAACGGCTGGCCGCTTTCGAGCATGACGTAGTTCGTGATGTCCACGACGTTGTTGATGCTGCGGAGGCCGACCTTTTCCAAAATGCTTTTCAGCCAGTCCGGGCTGGGGCCGACCTTCACTTTGCGGACGATGCGCGCCGTGTAACGCGGACACAATTCCGGCTCGTCATTGCGCACGCTCACCACGCCGCCAATCGGTTCCGACTCCGTGTTCAAAAACTGGATGACGGGAATCTTGAGTTCGTTGCCCGTCACCGCCGCAATTTCGCGCGCGATGCCGATGACGCTGTTCAAGTCGGGCCGGTTGGGCGTGACTTCGAGATCATAGACCACGTCGCCGCCGCTGCGACCGAGATATTCGCCAAACGGCTGGCCAACTTTTGCGTCCTCGCGCAGGATGAGCAAGCCCTCTTCCTTTTTGTGGCCGATGCCTTCGGGATCAATGAGCAGTTCCTCATGCGAGCACAACATGCCGTGCGATTCCACGCCGCGAATTTTTCCGACCTTGATGGTAAACGGCTCCTTCTCGCCGGGCTTGGGCGGCAACGAAGCACCCGGCAGGATGAGCGGCACCTTGTCGCCCGCCTTGAAATTCTGCGCGCCGCAGACGATCTGGCGTTCGCCCGTGCCGTCATGGACGCGGCAGAGCGAGAGCTTGTCGGCGTTGGGATGCTTGTCGCGCGTGATGACCTGCGCCACGACGATGCCGTCGAACGCGCCGGAAATTTTCTGCACGCCCTCGACTTCGAGGCCGAGCATGGTGAGCCGTTCGGTGAGTTCTTCGGGCGACCCGTTGAAATCAACGTATTGTTTGAGCCAGTTAAGAGTGACTTTCATGTTGTAAAATTATTCCGTGTAGCCGGGCAAATGATGTTTCGCCCAGTGTTTGAGCGCACGATGTTCGTATTGGGTCAAAGCGCGAATGTTCGTTTGCAGTCGCGTAACGAGGCGCGCGTCGCGCTCAAAAAAATCATGGTCCGCCGTCTTGACCGTGCGGGCGCGCTCCACCCATTCCTGGGCGTCCAGCGAGGCCGCATTTTCCGAGTCGCGGCAGAATTCACATTTGAGAAAAGTTTCCAACAGCCGCAAGTGCAGGCCGTCCTGCTCGCGCGGTTTGTTCTTGGTCACGGCCAATTTCTCGGCGTAAAGCCAGCCCGCATCCAACACCCGAAAGGCAAAATCCGGCGTCCGCGCCTGACGAGCATTGCGTGAGGCCAGGTCGCGCGTGAGCTTCACCCCTTCCTCCAGAAAATCTACTTCGATGCCGCGAAATGAAATCGTGTGCGTCTCCACTTTGAACGCCGCGCCGAGCAACGCCTCCGCCTGCGCCACCGTTGCGCCCATGAAATCAATGTCCTTGCTCAACCAAATTTTTTCATCCGCCTCGGAAAATGTTGGCACCGGAAAATCCGCGTCCGCCCAGCGCTCCAGCACCGTGCGGTAAAACCAGCACGCGCCGCCGCCAATCAAAACCCAGTCCGTGAAATGCCCCGGAAACACTTCGGAAAGTAATTTCAAATGCCGCCGGAACGCCGGCCAGTCGTTGATTTTTGAGAGTGCCATGGTCAATCAATAAACATGATTTTGGTCCGCCGCTTGACGAGTTCACAATCCGCGAACTCGCCGCTCATGGCGCGGAGTTCCTCCGGCGTGTAGCGGTTGCCGGGAAGTTCCTTCCATGCTTGCTTGCGCGCGTAGCCCGCCGCGCGTTTGGCCTCGGCGGCTTCGTCCTTCGGCAATCTGATGTGTCCCGGTCGCAGCATGGGAAAATTCTAGCGGACGGCGACGCGCAAAGCGAGTCCGCGCACGGCAATCTTCTCGGTCAATTCCTTGGGCGACGAGTTGAAATCAACGGATGGTTTTGAAAATTCACTTCTGCACCAGCCCGTCCACGAGTTCGATCACGCGCGGCGCGATGGCGGCAACGCGGGCGTCGTGCGTGGCGATGATGAGCGTCATCTGCTTTTCCGCGCGCAACGTTTTTAGCAG
>JAYVCM010000501.1:0-4141 GCA_043749955.1 Limisphaerales bacterium
GAAGATCGGCGGCGTGGTGCATACGCACAGCCTGTTCGCGACGGCGTGGGCGCAGGCGCAACGCGGGTTGCCGAGCTACGGCACGACGCAGGCGGATTATTGGTATGGCGACGTGCCTTGCACGCGGCTGCTGAAGCCGGCGGAAATCAAAAAGGATTACGAGGCGAACACGGGCGAGGTCATCGTGGACACGTTCAAGAAATTAAAATTTGATCCGATGCAGCATCCCGCCGTTTTGGTAGCGAGCCACGGGCCGTTCACCTGGGGCAAGGACGTGGCCGATGCGGTTCACAATGCGGGCGTGCTGGAATTCATCGCACAGTTGGCGAGCGAGACGTTGAAGATCAATCCGAAATTGAAGCCGATGCAGGCCGTCCTGCTGGATAAACATTTTCTTCGCAAGCACGGGGCGAATGCTTATTATGGCCAGAAATAATTTCCGAACCAACACACAACCAACATGAAAAAAATCATCCAACTCATCACCGTCACGTCGCTGGGAGTTTTCGCGGCGTGTTTCACCGGCTGCGAATCTATGTCAAACACACCCAAAGGAACCATCACGAAGGCCGACTTCGGCAAGACGACCGACGGCGTGCCGGTTGAACTCTACACGCTCCGCAACTCCAAAGGCATGGAGGCGACCATTATGACTTACGGCGGCATTGTCACGTCGCTCAAGACGGCGGACAAGCACGGCAAATTCGGCGACGTCGTCCTCGGCTATGACAATCTGGACGGCTATCTCAAGAGCACGCCGTATTTTGGCGCGCTCATCGGGCGCTACGGCAACCGCATCGCGCACGGAAAATTTTCGCTCGACGGCCAGACCTACACGCTCGCGACCAACAACGGCGTCAATGCCCTGCACGGCGGCTTGAAAGGTTTTGACAAAGTGGTCTGGACGGCGCGTCCGTTGCCGACTTCCAGCGGGCCGGCGCTGCTGCTGACCTATGTGAGCAAGGGCATGGAGGAAGGTTATCCGGGCAACCTCGCGGTGACGGCGGTGTATTCCGTCACGGAAGACAATGCGTTGCGCGTGGATTTCACCGCGACGACCGACCAGAAAACCGTGGTGAACCTCACGCAACATTCCTACTTCAACCTGCGCGGCAGCGGCGACATTTTGGAGCACTCGGTCCAGATCCATGCGGACACGTTCACGCCGGTGGACAGCACCTTGATCCCGACGGGCGAACTGCGGCCGGTGGCGGGGACGCCGTTTGACTTCACGACGCCGCACACGATTGGCGAGCGCGTCAACACGGCGGGCGATGAGCAGATCAAATTCGGCGGCGGCTACGATCACAACTGGGTCGCCAACAAAAACTGGGGCGTGCTGGCGGTCATGGCGCGCATCACAGAGCCAACGAGCGGGCGCGTGCTGGAAGTGCTTTCGACCGAGCCGGGCGTGCAGTTTTACTGCGGCAATTTTCTCGACGGCACGATCACCGGCAAGGGCGGCTGGACGTATCAGTTCCGCAACGGCTTCTGCTTCGAGCCGCAGCATTATCCCGACTCCCCGAACCATCCGGCGTTCCCGACGACCACGCTGAATCCCGGCGAAAAATATCACAACACGATCATTTATAAATTCTCCGCGAAATAAAAACCGGCAACCAACAACCCCAACCAAACCATGAAAAAAATTCAATTCCTCCTCGCGGCGCTGTGCGCGGTGGCGGTCGTCTCCATCGTCGCCAGCTGCGGCAAGCACGAAAAGAAAATCAAGCTCGCGTTCGTCTCCAACAACGCGGCGACGTTCTGGACCATTGCCCGCACCGGTTGCGAAGCGGCGGCGAAAGACCTTGGCAATGTGGAGGTGGATTTCCGCATTCCTTCCACGGGCAGCGCGGCCGAGCAGCAGCAGATTCTCGACGACTTGGTGGCCAAGGGCGTGGATGGCATTGCCGTCAGCTCAATCGCTCCGAAGGATCAAACCGATTTTCTTAACAAGATTGCTGCTCAAACGCTGCTCATCTGTGTGGACAGTGACGCGGCGGACAGCAAACGCGTCTGCTACATCGGCACGGACAACTTTGCGGCGGGCGTTCAGGCCGGCAAACTCATCAAAGAAGCGCTGCCCAATGGCGGGAAGATCATGGTCTTTGTCGGCTACGCCGATGCGCAGAACTCGAAGGACCGTTTCGGCGGCATCAAGAAGGAACTGGAAGGCTCGAAGGTTGAAATCATTGACCTGCGCACCGATGACACCGATGCCGTCCGCGCCCAGAAAAATGCCGAGGATACTTTGGTCAAGTATTCCGATGTTGCCATGCTCGTTGGCCTCTATGATTACAATGGCCCGGCCATCCTCAACGCCGTTCGCGGCGCGAACGTGCAGGGCAAGGTGAAGATTGTCTGCTTCGATGAAAAAACCGAGACGCTTGACGGCGTGGCCAGCGGCGACATCTACGGCACGGTCGTGCAGCAGCCATATGAGTTCGGCAAACAGTCCATCACCAAGATGGCGAAGTATCTCGGCGGCGACAAAGCCGCGCTCGCCGGCGGCCAGCAAATCGTGCCGACGCGCAGCCTGAAGAAGGATGACATCGCGGCGTTCAAGGCGGACCTGGCGAAGATTCTCGGCAAGTGATCAATACTCGTAGCAGCCGACGTAAGGAGGCTCAAACTTGAATCACACATTACGTCTGCGATTTAGTTAGAGCCTCCTCACGTCGGCTGCTACAAAATTTTATGAGCAACAGCCCGCTTCTTTCCATGCGCGGAGTCCGTAGTGGCACGGGCGTCCCGCCCGTGAGTTCCTTTTTTGAATTATGTCACTGACGCAACACACGGGCGGGACGCCCGTGCCACTACTCTCCATGCGCGGAATCGGCAAACGGTTCCCCGGCGTCATCGCCCTCGACAACGTCTCGCTCGACATCGGCGCGGGCGAAGTTGTGGCGCTGTGCGGCGAGAACGGCGCGGGCAAGTCCACGATGATGAAGATCCTCGGCGGCGTCTATCAGCCGGACGCCGGGGAAATCCTCATGGACGGCGTGGCGGTGAAGATCAACAACGTCACCGACTCGATGAAGTTGCGCGTGGCGTTCATCCATCAGGAGTTGAACGTCCTCGACAACCTCGATGTGGCGGCAAACGTCTTTCTCGGACGCGAGCCGAAGAATGCGCTGGGCCTGATTGATTTCAAAAAAATTCACGACGACACGGAGCCATTGCTCCAGCGGCTGGGCCTCGACATTTCCAGCCGCACGCCGCTGGAAAAACTTTCGCTCGCGCAGAAGCAGATGGTGGAGATCGCCAAGGCGCTCTCGCTGAACTCGCGCATCATCATCATGGACGAGCCGACGTCGTCGCTGACGTTGTCGGAGACCGGCCGGCTGCTCGAACTCGTCCTCGAATTGAAATCGCAGGGTGTGAGCGTGGTTTACATTTCGCACCGCCTGGCTGAGGTGAACCACATCGCCGACCGCGTGGTGGTGTTGCGCGACGGAAAAAATGCCGGGGCGTTGGCGCGTGCCGAGATCAGCCACGACAGCATTGTGAGCCTGATGGTCGGACGCGAAATCAAAAGTTCCTACACCGCTTCGGGTGGAACGAAGACGCCGGGGTTTTTCAAAGTGCGCAACGCGCGTTCCGGCCGTTACCCGGCGAAGACCGTGGAGTTCGATGCGACGCGCGGCGAGATTTTGGGTTTTGCCGGACTCGTCGGGGCCGGGCGTTCGGAAATCGTCAAGGCGATGGTCGGCCTCGACACCGAGGGCAGCGCGGAAGTCACGATTGGCGACGAAAGAATTTTCATCACGTCGTCGGCGGACGCCATCGGCCACGGCATTTATCTGGTGCCCGAAGACCGGCGCGGCGAAGGCCTCGTCACCGGCATGAGCGTGCGCGAGAACACCACGCTGCCGTCGCTGAAAAAATATTCCACGTTCAACCTCATCAGCCGCGAGCGCGAACGCAAAGTCACGGACGAACAGATCAAATCGCTGAACATCAAGACGCCCGGCGGCGAGACGCTGGTGCTGAACTTGAGCGGCGGCAACCAGCAGAAGGTCGTCCTCGGCAAATGGCTCTCGATGAATCCCAAGGTGATGATTCTCGACGAGCCGACGCGCGGCATTGATGTCGGCGCGAAGGCGGAGATTTACCGGCTCATGCGCGAACTCGCGGATCG
>JAYVCM010000502.1:0-3268 GCA_043749955.1 Limisphaerales bacterium
ACCGCGGCGTATTTCTTCACCGTTTCCTGCTTGCGCTTGTTGCGCTCCAACCATGATTTCTTGGCCATAAAAATTAT
Organism: Limisphaerales bacterium; assembly: GCA_043749955.1. Classification (GTDB taxonomy): domain Bacteria; phylum Verrucomicrobiota; class Verrucomicrobiia; order Limisphaerales; family UBA11358; genus UBA11358. The sequence continues at coordinate 78 of JAYVCM010000502.1, forward strand.
TTTTCAGCGAACGGAAAACCCATGAACTTCAGCAGGTCACGCGCCTGGTCGTCGGTCGGGGCGGTCGTCACGATCGTGATGTCCATGCCCTGCTGACGTTTGATCTTTTCCAGTTCGATTTCGGGAAAAATGGTCTGGTCGTTCACGCCAAACGTGTAGTTGCCACGGCCGTCGAACTTGCGCGGCGACAATCCGCGAAAGTCACGGATGCGCGGCAGCGCGGTCGCGACGAGCCGGTCAAAAAATTCATACATCGCATCGCTGCGCAAGGTCACGCGGCAGCCAATCGCCTGATTTTTACGCAGCTTGAAATTGGCGACGTCCTTCTTCGACTTGCTGACGACCGGCTTGCGGCCGGTGATCTGCGCCAAATCCTTGGAGGCATCTTCCAGCGCGCCCTTTTCCAGCGAGGCATTGATGCCCATGTTCACCACGATTTTGACGAACTTCGGCACCTGGTGGACGTTCGTGTAGTTGTGCTTCTGCTTCAGGGCAGGCACCACTTCGCTGTTGTATTTTTCGTAAAGTCTGGCTTTCATTTTTTTATTTCACGGGATTGGCCGTGACAAATTGTTTCAGGCGGCGGCTTGGGCGGCGGCTTTCTTCACATTCGAGATGTGGATGGTTCCTTCGCGCTCGACGATCGCGCCGTTCGGATGCTGCTGGCTCTTGCGGGTGTGCCGCTTGATCATCTGCAGGCCTTCGACGATGACGCGCGATTTCTTCGGCAGCACCGCGATGATCTTGCCGTGCTTGCCCTTTTCCTTGCCGGCCAGCACCACGACGTCGTCGCCTTTTTTAACGTGAAATTTCAACATAACTTTCAAATCACTTCCGGGGCGAGCGAGATGATCTTCATGAACTTCTTCTCGCGCAACTCGCGCGCAATGGGTCCAAAGATGCGCGTGCCCTTCGGGTTTTGTTCCTTGTCAATGATCACGCACGCATTGCTGTCAAACCGCAGATACGAGCCGTCATTGCGGCGGATGATGTGCCGGGTGCGGACCACCACGGCGTCATGCACTTCGCCCTTTTTCACCGAGCCATCCGGCGCGGCTTCCTTGATATGAACCTTGATGATGTCGCCGATGCCCGCATAACGCTGGTTGCGTCCGAGCACGCCGATGTTCCAGGCGATTTTCGCGCCCGTATTGTCGGCCACATCCAGACTGGAACGAATTTGCAACATAAAATAAAATCAGGCGGCGACGGGCGCGGTTTCAACGACGCGATCCACGACTTCGATCAGCTTCCAGCGTTTCAATTTCGACAGCGGGCGGGATTCCTCGATCCGCACCGTATCGCCCATCTTCGCCTCGGCCTTTTCGTCGTGCGCGTAAAACTTCTTGTAGTCCGTGACAATCTTCTTGTATTTCGGGTGCGGGAAACGGCGCTCGACGCGGACGACGATGGTCTTCGTCATTTTGTTCGAGACGACTTCGCCGACGCGCTGTTTGCGCTTGCCGGCCACTGCCACATGGTTCGTTGTTTCAGCCATACAAAATTATTTTGCCGCCTTCTTCGGTGCCTGGTTGCTCAACGCGGAGATGCGGGTCTCCACGCGGGCGATGTCCTTGCGGAGCGTGCGGAGGCGCGACGGCTTTTCGAGCTGCGCGCTCGCCTGCTGCAACCGCAGCGTGAACATTTCGTGCCGGAGGTCGCGGCTTTTGGCCGACAACTCCACCAGCGTCAGGTCTTTCATTTCTGCAAATTTCATAAACTTAACTCGCGTGACGATGACGGGAGACAAACTTGGTCTTGATGGGCAGCTTCGTGGCCGCCAGGCGCATGGATTCGCGCGCTTCACCTTCCGTGACGCCGTCCAGCTCGAACAAAATGTTCGCCGGACGGATGACCGCCACCCAGCCCTCGATCGGCGCCTTGCCCTTGCCCATCCGGGTTTCGAGCGGCTTCTTCGTGAACGATTTCTGCGGGAACACCCGGATCCACATCTTGCCCTTGCGCTTCATGTTGCGGGTGATCGCCACGCGCGCGGCCTCCAGTTGCTTCGCGTCCATCCAGCAACGCTCCAGCGCCATCAGGCCGTATTCGCCGAACGCCACCGTGTGGCCGCTCCGCGCGGTGCCTTTGCGGCTGCCGCGGTGCATCTTGCGGAACTTCACTCTTGCCGGTTGCAATGCCATATCAAAAATTCTTTCTTAAAGTCAGTTGACGGCGACGGCATCAACCGCCGGCGTTTTTTTCTGCGGCTTGTTCTCGCCTTTGCAAATCCAGCACTTGATGCCGAGCTTGCCATAGACGGTCAACGCTTCCGCAAAACCATAATCAATGTTCGCCCGGAGCGTGTGCAACGGCACCCGGCCCCAGTGATACATTTCCACCCGCGCCAGCTCCGCCCCACCCAGACGGCCGGCCGCGCGAATCTTGATCCCCTCCGCACCGAAATCCTTGGCGGTCTGCAAAGCTTTTTTCATCGCGCGGCGGAACGACACCCGGCGTTCGAGCTGCAAGGCGATGTTTTCCGCGACGAGCTGCGCATCCAGTTCCGGCTGCTTCACCTCGACGATGTCCACGTAAACTTCCTTGCCGGTCAGCTTGCTCAATTCTTCCTTGAGCTTGTCAATCTCCGAACCTTTGCGGCCGATGACGACGCCGGGACGCGCGGTCAAAATGGTGACGCGGCAGCGGTTCGTGGCGCGCTCGATCAAAATTCGCGGCACGGAGGCCGTCTCGAGTTTCTTCTTGAGCAGCGTGCGGATCAGGCGGTCTTCCGTCAGCAGCTTCGGGAAATCTTTTTTGTTGGCATACCACTTCGAACGCCAGTCTTTGTTGACCGCGACGCGCAAACCGATTGGATTGGTTTTTTGACCCATATTATTCGTCGGACAAAGTGATTTTGATGTGGCAACGGCGTTTCAGAATCGGACCGGCCGAGCCGCGTGCCTTCGGCTGAAACCGTTTCAAGGTCGTCGCCGTGCCGGCAACCGCTTCCTTGATCCGCAACGTTTCGGGACGCAGCTTGTTGTTGTTCTCGGCATTCGCGATGGCCGAATGGAGCGTCTTGGCGGCATAGCGCGCGCCTTTGCGCGGCACGACGGCCAGAATCTGCTCGGCCCGCAAGGCGTTCATGCCCTGGATTTGCCGGACGACCTCGCGCATTTTCTGCGCGGACATCGGGATATTTTTGGTGATGGCGAAAACTTCCATAAAAACTATTTGGCTTCCGCCTT
>JAYVCM010000503.1:0-2784 GCA_043749955.1 Limisphaerales bacterium
CTCGTGCTGCGGCGCGATGACGTAATTCTTGGAATCCTCCGGCGCGGGCGCGTAATCCCACTTGTCGCCGAAGTTCAACCGCCGCTCTTTCAACGGCACGACGGCGTGGGTGGAAATTTTGGCGACCGCGCGCTTGGCGGAAAGTTTCACGGGCTTGAGTTTGGTTTTCATATCAGGGTTTCATCGTTGAGCATTTTCAAATAAGCGTGGTAGGCAAAAAACCGATGGCGTTTCTGGCCGGTCAGTTCGCGCACAATGCCGAGTTTTTCAAGATGGCGCAAGGCAGTCGTGACAGCGGGAACGGAAAGTTTAAGCGCGGCACTGACGGTGGCAATTGAAGTGATGGGCTGTTTCTGCAAAAAATGATGGACGCGCAGGGCCGAGCCGGCGGCACGACCAACTGATTGAACCCGCTGCTCATCGTCTCCGGCCAGTTGCATCAGGCGGCGGGCGGTTTCCGCCGCCTGGTCGGAGGTCTCGCGCACTCCGGTCAGAAAAAATTTCAGCCAGGCTTCCCAGTCGCCATGCACGCGCACCTGTTGCAGCAAGTGGTAGTATTGCGCGCGATTTTTTTTGAAGTAGAGGCTCAAATAAAGCAGCGGGTCGCGCAACGCGCCCTCCACACACAGCAGGAACGTGATGAGCAGCCGTCCCAGCCGTCCATTGCCGTCCAGAAAAGGGTGGATGGTTTCAAACTGGACATGCGCCAGACCCGCCTTGATGAGCAGCGGCGTTTTCACCGGGTCATTGTGCAGAAATTTTTCCAACGCGCCGAGACATTCCAACAGTTGATCCGGCGGCGGCGGGACAAAAGTGGCGTTGCCGGGACGAGTGCCACCGACCCAGTTTTGCGACCGGCGAAATTCACCCGGCTCTTTGCCGCTGCCACGTCCTTTGGCCAGCAAGACGCCGTGGATTTCCTTGAGCAAACGAAGGGACAGCGGCAATTCCTTCAGCCGCTTTAGTCCAAAATCCAAGGCGGCCACGTAATTGGAAACTTCCCGCACATCGTCCAACGGCACGCCTGGCGCGGCTTCGTTTTCAAACAGCAAAAGGTCGGACAACGAAGATTGCGTGCCTTCAATTTGTGACGACAGCACCGCTTCCTTGCGGACGTAGGTGTAAAGAAACAAGCTGGGATCGGGCAAAATGGTCGTCAATCCATCCAGCCGCCCCAAAGCCAGCGACGCCTTTTCATGCAACTCCTGCAATTCCACGCTCATTTCCAAAGGCGGATTGGGCGGCAACGCATCCGGGACAAAGGCGCGACAAGTTTCGCCTCCGGCTGACGGAATCGGCAAATAATGTCCTGTTAGTCCGCGTTGCATGAATGGATTCTTATTAAGCGAATTTTAACTGGCGTTTTTTTATTAAGGGATGAGGCGGGAAGCTTTAACAAGCTTTTTACGGCAACCAAAAGTAATTCGGGTCTTGGTTTTGAGTTTGGTTTTCATTTCAATGCTTTCGTTTGCGCGGAGGAATCGGGGCCGCCTCGCGCTGGCTGTTACGATAATCCGCCGGCGGTTCGTGTAAAGCGAACAAGTCCGGCGTTTCCAGGGGCGGAAGATTTTTCTGCGCGGCGGCGGCGCCCATTTCGCGCAACGAACTTGGCCACGGTTCGGACGGAAACGGCACCGCGCCGCGCCGCAGCAACTGGCGGTTCCCTTCCGGCACAGCGTCGCCCCCGCGCACGAAGATGGGCGTGAGATGAAGTTTTTCCAACTGCTCGATCGCGCCCGACCAGGTGCCGCCCTCATTGTAGCCGGAACTCACGACAAGGCCGAAGTCAGCCAGCGCATAAATCTGCTTGTTCCGTTGCATCGCGTTGCCGACATTGAATCCTGCTTCGGGATCGAACGCGGAAACGAGCGTGAGCCGTCCGTCTTGAATCGCTTCGCGCGCCTTGCCGGAGGTGGCTGACCGCAGCAGGCTGTCCGCGAGCACACCCACGACCGTCCCGCCGGCTTCGAGCGCGGCCAGCATCGCCAGTTGATCCACGCCGCGCGCGCCGCCGGAGACCACCTGCATTTGTTCCCGCGTCGCCGAGGCCGCCGCGCGTTTGGTGAATTCTTCGCCCGCTGCGTCCACATCGCGCGAGCCGACGATGGCCAGCCCGCCGCGCGACAAAAGTTTTTTCTCGCCGCAGCCGTAGATCAGCGGTGGCGCGTTTTGTTTCAGACGATGCAGGCGTTCGGGGTAGTCTGATTCGCTCCGGCTGGTGATCCACACGCCTGCGCTCTGCCACGTCTCCACCGCCAGGCTCAACATGAGGCCGCGTCCGAGCAGCGATTCGATTTTCGGCGCGTCCACCGCCGGGGAAAATTTTTTGAGCAAGGCCGCCGCGTCCGCTTCGAGCAACTGCCCCAGTCCCGCGCCGACGCGCTGCAACTGTTTTTCCAATTCGTTGAACTCGCCGGTGCTCAACGGTTGCACGTCCTTGTTTTTGCCCGCGCGCAACGGCGAACACAGCAGCAGCGCGGCCTGCGTGGCGGGGGATGGCGGATGGGCGCTCATGCGAAACGATTCGTAGCAGCCGACGTGAGGAGGCTCTGATTCTCCTTTGCCGGGCGCGAATTTGGGTTTGGCCGTGATGGCAACCATGCTTGGAAGCTAATCACGACCACAGGGATTTGCCAGACTAGAATGTTCCCTCCCGCAGCCCCGTCGGGGCGAAAGATAATAGCCCAGGGCAAGGCCGCAACACGGACGCCGCCCTGGGAAAAACGTCCCCACAAATTTTCTCCCTCTCCTCGCCGAACGAGGAGAGGGCCGGGGTGAGGAGTC
>JAYVCM010000504.1:0-12715 GCA_043749955.1 Limisphaerales bacterium
CTCCACGCCGCCGATGGCAGACAGCGAGCGTCCCGGAAATTCCGTGCGGATGAGCTGCGCGATCTCCATGACCATGCGGAGCGCGATGGGCTTCACGGCGCGCGACGAATAGCCGCCGGGCGTCGTGTAACCTTCCACGCTCGGCTCGGGCCGCAGCGTGTCGAGATTCACCCCGATGACGCTGCGGATGGTGTTGATGGCCGCGAGACCAGTCGCGCCGCCCTTGAGCGCCGCGCGCGAAGGATCTTCGATGTGCGTGATGTTCGGCGTCATCTTCGCCCAGAACGGAATTTTCGTCGCGCCTTTCACCCAGCCACAAACTTCTTCGAGAATGTCCGGGTCTTGTCCCATCGCCGCGCCCATCTTGCGTTCCGGCAAACCGTGCGGGCAGGAAAAATTTAATTCGAATCCATCCACGCCGCAGGCCTGTGAGCGTTCGACCAGTTCCACCCAGCGGTCTTTGGAATATTCCTCCATGATGGACGCGATGAGGATGCGGTCGGGGAACATGTCCTTGCACTTCTTGAATTCATCCTCCCAGATCTTGAATGGCCGGTCGCTGATCAGCTCGATGTTTTCCCAGCCGATGACTTCCTTGCCGTCGCTGGAATGCAGCTTGCCGTAGCGCGGCGTGACGTTGACGACCTTCGACGCGTCGAGGCTAACCGTTTTGGCGATGACCGCGCCCCAGCCTTCCTGAAACGCCTTGGCGATGACGTTGAGGTTGGTTCCGGGCGGGCCGGATCCGATGATGAACGGGTTCGGCATTTTCAGCCCATCTACCGTGGTGGCTAATGTTGGCATACGTTTTTTCCTTGTTAATTGTTTTCAACTTTTAACTCGCTTTGGGCGCATTGGCTACAATAATTTTGCACAAAAGGAAAAATTAAAATGCCGGAGCAATTTTTCATGTCGGGAAAATGTTCATCCGCCTTTTTATTAACACCCGGTTTCAACCGGGTGCTGGCGATGCCGCGCCGGGACAAAACCGTTTCAACGGTTTGTCCGCGTTTCGGGGAAACCGTTGAAACGGTTCGGCGCATCGTCCGTTGCCTGGTCACCCGGTTGAAACCGGGTGTTAATGAAATTCCGCAATTTTCGCATTGAACGCCATGACTGCATCGCTGAACCCCAAACGCACCGTCGCCGAACTCAAGGAACTCCGCGCCCTCACCAGCGACGAAAATGGCGCACAACGCGTCGCCTTCACGCCGATGTGGGTGAAGACGCGCGAATGGCTGAAGAAAAAACTCCAGGCGCTGCCGGTCGAGACGCATGTGGATGCTGCAGGAAATCTCTGGAGCACCCTGCGCGGTGAATCGGAAAAGTGCCTGCTCATCGGCGGCCACATGGACTCCGTGCCGAACGGCGGCTGGCTCGACGGCTGTCTCAATGTGATGGCGGGCGTGGAAATTCTTCGCCGCATCAGTGCGCAATACCACGGCAGGCCGCCCGTCACCATCCGTCTTGTGGATTGGGCCGACGAGGAAGGCGCGCGGTTTGGCAAAAGTTTGTTCGGCTCGTCCGCCTGCTCCGGCAATCTGGACATGAACGAAGCGCGCGGACTTGTGGACAAGCAAGGAATCAAGCTTCCCGACGCGCTGAAAAACGCGGGCATTGATTTCGAGCGCGTGAAAGATTCTGGCAAGGAACTCAAGAACGCAGCAGCGTATCTGGAACTGCACATCGAGCAAGGCCCGGTGCTTTTGGATTTGGATTTGCCGCTCGGCGCGGTGCTTGGCACGTTTGGCGTCGAGCGTCATGCGATTACGTTTCACGGCCAGGCCGCACATTCCGGCAGCACGCCGATGAACCGCCGCAGGGACGCTTTTCTCGCCGCCGCGAAGATGAGTCCCGAGATTTACAAAATCGCCGGGCGCAGTAGTGGCACAGGCATCTTGCCTGTGAGTTCATCGGGGGCAGCACCGGTCAACACACAGGCTGGAAGCCTGTGCCACTACGGCGGCGTTTGCACCATCGGCTCATGCACGACGAAACCAGGAATCGTCACCAGCGTGGTCGAGGAGTGCCGCATCACGCTCGACCAGCGACATCTTGATTCGGCTGCACTCGAAAAAATGTTGTCGGAAGCCAAAGCTGCGAGCGAAAAATTTGCGAAGGAAGGCAATGTGAAAGTAAATTGGGAACGCCTCTGGCAAATTTCGCCGCGCCCGTTCAACGACGAACTCATCGCGCTGTGCGACGAGGCGATCCGCGAAACCTGCGGCCAGGTGCATCGCCTGCCGAGCGGCCCGTTGCACGATGCCGCCGAAGTCGCTGCTGCCGGCGTGCCGACCGTGATGATGTTCGTCCAAAGCCTGCACGGCATCAGCCATAACAAAATCGAGGACACGAAGGAAGAACACCTTAAACTTTGCGTGACCGCGTTCGACAAGCTGGCGGAGAAGGCTATGAAATGGATTCAGAAAAAATCTTAACCACGGATGGACACCGATAAACACAGATTCAAAAGTGAGTTAAACGACCGCCCTCACCCCGGCACTATCTCCCGCAATGGCGGGAAGAGGGAGAAGCGTTCGCTGTCGCTTGGCATTGCGAGGGCGTCGCGCAGTTCGTTTGCGTTCTGCTTCGATGAAACAAGGCGCGGTGATAGGCCATTTGATTCTCGAAAAATTTGCATCGGACAATCGCTGTTCCCACTCCATGAACCTCGTAGCAGCCGACGTGAGGAGGCTCTCACTTTCTTCGTCCGGAAAATAATGAGCCTCCTCACGTCGGCTGCTACGGTTCAAGGGTTCAACGCGCGAAATTCCAGTTCGGGGAATTCTCTCCCCGGCTTGTCGCGCCGTAGCGCAGCGAAGGCGGAGGGAGAGGGTCAGGGTGAGGACGGTCGTAACCACTAATTTCAAAAACTATGGAACTAAAAGCAAAGGTCGAGGGCCAGATGGCCGAAATCCTCACGCCCGAAGCGCTCGCATTCGTGGAAAAGCTCGCCCGCCAATTTGAGCCGACGCGCCAAAAACTTCTCGCCCGCCGCGTCGAGCGGCAGAAGGAAATTGATGACGGCGCGATGCCGGATTTTCTCGCGGCAACCAAATCCATCCGCGAGGACAAGTCGTGGCGCGTCGCTTCGATTCCATCCGACTTGCAGGATCGGCGCACGGAAATCACCGGGCCGGTGGATCGCAAGATGGTCATCAACGCGCTCAACTCTGGCGCGAAAGTGTTCATGGCGGATTTCGAGGACGCCACGTCGCCGACGTGGAAAAATCTCATCGAAGGCCAGTTCAATTTGCGCGATGCGATTCGCCGGACGATTTCGTTCAGCAATCCGGACGGCAAGCAATACAAGCTCAACGCGCAGACCGCGACACTGCTCGTGCGTCCGCGCGGCTGGCATTTGCCGGAGAAGCATGTGCTCGTGGACGGCCAGCCGATTTCCGGCAGCCTGTTCGATTTCGGTTTGTATTTTTTCCACAACGCCGCCGAGTTGCTCAAGCGCGGCAGCGGGCCGTATTTTTATCTGCCGAAGATGGAGAGTCATCTCGAAGCGCGGCTCTGGAACGACGTTTTCAATTTCGCGCAGGACGCGCTGAAGATTCCGCGCGGCTCGATCCGCGCGACGGTGTTGATCGAGACGATTCTCGCCACGTTCGAGACCGAGGAGATTCTTTATGAACTGCGCGAACATTCGGCGGGGCTGAATTGCGGGCGCTGGGATTACATTTTCAGTTTCATCAAAAAATTCCGCAACCGCCCCGGCTTCACGTTCCCCGACCGCACGCAGGTCACGATGACCTCGCCGTTCATGCGCGCGTATTGCCTGAACGTCATCAAGGTCTGCCACCGTCGCGGCGCGCACGCGATGGGCGGCATGGCGGCGCAGATTCCCATCAAGAGCGACCCGGCGGCGAACGCAGCCGCGCTTGCCCGCGTCCTCGCCGACAAGGAACGCGAAGCCAGCGACGGCCACGACGGCACGTGGGTCGCGCATCCCGGCCTCGTGCCCGTTGCGCTCCAGGCGTTCGACAAACACATGCCGACCGCGAACCAAATTTCCAAACAGCGCGACGACGTGAACGTGTCCGCGAAAGATTTGCTGGCCGTCCCGACCGGCACGATCACCGAGGACGGCTTGCGCGGAAACATCCGCGTCGGCGTGCAATATCTCGAAGCGTGGCTCGGCGGCAACGGCTGCGTGCCGCTTTACAACCTGATGGAAGACGCCGCCACCGCCGAAATTTCCCGCGCACAAATCTGGCAATGGCTCGCTCACAACGCCGCACTGGCAGACGGCCGTAAAATCACGACGCAGCTTTACGACGAAATCCTGCCGCAAGAAATGGCGCGCATCGAAAAAGAAGTCGGCAGCGCGCGGTTCACGTCCGGAAACTACGCCCGCGCCGCGAAGTTGTTCAGCGAAATGTCGAAAGCCAAAGATTTCGCGGAGTTTTTGACGTTGCCCTGCTACGAATTGATTGATTGAATGTCAGCAGCGCCACAGTTCAGATTTGAGATGTTTGATCCGGCGTTTCACCGCCGGGAGGAGTTTTCCCGCCGGCCACCAAATCGGCTTGCCGCGCACACGGATTCACGCATAATGCATTGCTGGTTGATTGCGGCGGACACCAGTTTGCCGCGCGAAAAATGGAAGGGTGGCTGAGTGGTTAAAGGCATCTGACTCGAAATCAGAAGTAGTCGCAAGGCTACCGTGGGTTCAAATCCCACCCCTTCCGCCATTGTTTTATTGGTCGGTGGATTCAAGCGAATCGGCTCGGCCAATCGCGTGTTGAAACTGGGGACGGTTCATCGCGCCCAAAAAATTGCCAGCAAGCATCGGATTCAATGGTGTCCATTCATGCCCCTCTCAACTTGCTTCGTTTGGTGGAATCCTCCCACAGCACGGTGTCGAGACCACGCGCTGCATTTTCTGCCGGCGCGGGCGGATCACTCGGCTTTGCGGGCGGCGGGCGTCACCCACTTCACGGCCTGCGGCACGAGGTAGTCCAGCCCGGCGGTCTGCTCCGGGTGCGGGCTGATGCAAATGACTTTGCCCCGCTTGAATTGCCCGGCGAAGATGGCGGGCGAATCAATCATGATGCCAACGGGCGTGTCGTTCGACGCGACTTCGGTGCGAAAATAGGCGAGCGGTTCGTAGGGCGGCAGGTTGGTGGCGTTCGCCGGGCCGACGACCGGGCCTTGGTGATACAGCACGTCCACCGTCGTCGCGCCGCCGAAGATGCCCGCGCCCGCCGGGGTCAGCTCCATTTTTAAAACCGCGCCGCCGCGTTTCCATTTCGGCGAGAGCGTGCGGGCGTTGATGATTTTCAGGCTCCAGGGATAACCGGCGGTGGCGAGATAAGCCCCGGCACAGATGCCAACGTAACCGCCGCCCGCGCCGACAAATTTTTCGACTTCGGCGCAGCCTGCCTCGCCGATGGCCTTCGCTTCCTGGCTGCCGCTGCCGCCGGCAAAAATCACCACGTCGAAATTGGTCAGGGCGCCGGCGCGGATTTCTTCCGGCGTGATTTCGACGAGCGATGTCGCGGCGTCCGGCGCGTTCAATTGATGGATCAATTCGGCCGGGCCTTTGCCGCCGGTGCCCGGACCTTGGTAAAGCGCGATTTTTATTTTCCCGGCAGCGGCCGGGGCAATTTTCAACGCGGCTCCGGAATTGTTGGCGGCATCGGCCAGAGTTAAATCTTGAATCATGCCGAGGCGCGCGAGGAGCTGGCGGACCATGATGTGATGTTCGCGCACGCGCAATTCCATTGGCTGCTTGTCGGTGGTTTCCAGCGTCATGGCGGGAACGTGCAGGTGCTCGCCGGCGGCGCGGGCGAGGCTGCCGTCGATGGGCAAATCGCGGCGGATGAATTTCAACGTCGCGTTGGTGATGGTGGCGTTGACGGCGGCGAGCATCTGGTCGGCGACCGCCTGCGCGGCAGGCAGGGGAAAACAAATGACGGAACTGCCGACGCTCTTTTCGTTGCGCTGGTGAAAGTCGAAGCCCTCGTGCAGATCAAGAATCCAGTCGGGATGATTGTCGCTGGCGATTTTCCAGATGGCCTGGGCGAGTTCGCCGCGCGCGGCATTGTTCGTCTGGCCGGCGCGGGGATAATTGCGGTTGAGGTTGCTCAAGTTGGTGGCGAGGCCGGGGATCAAACGCTTGTTTGCCTCGAGTCCGGGCACGTTGGCGCGCGGGATGACGATGAGTTTGCCTTTTGAAATCGGCCACTGGCGGATGCCTTCGGCGGCCTGCGCGCCGGCGGGTTCGTTGCCATGCACGCCGCCGACGATCAGAATCGTCGGGCCGGGCTGGCCGGAATCCACTGTGTAGCAGCCGGTCTCGAAGCGGGTGCCGGGCAGCAGAAGGTTCGTGGTCGTGTGCCAGGAATTTATATTTTCCGAAACACTGGCCGGTCGGCCGGGCAAGGGCGCGCAGACCAAGACCGTGACGGCGAGCCACACGGTGGTTCCGTGAAACGCCCGGCAAAAAAAATCGCGGGACACCGGAACTGCGTTGGCCGGGGCATTGGCAGTTTGACAATTCATACGCGGTGGAGAGCCTAATCGTTGGGGCCAGGTCGCTCCATAGCACAAAATAACTATTCCCCACACAGGCATCGTGACCTAGATTAGTTTGCAAACATCCATGAAGCCAAAGCCCGCCAAAAAAAAATCCTGCGCCTTCACCCTCATCGAACTGCTCGTGGTAATCGCCATCATTGCCATTTTGGCGGCGATGCTGCTGCCGGCGCTCGCCAAGGCCAAGGCCAAGGCTTATCAAACCGCGTGCCTGAACAATCTCAAGCAGCAGGGTCTGGCTTTTCAAATGTATGCGGATGACAACGGCGATTTTTTGCCGGGGCCGCTGGAGCGCGGGGTCCGGGCCGGCTACTACGCGGGCACCCAGTGGATGCCGGTCAATTATCTTTACCCCTATCTGGCCTTGCCCAACCCGGCAAATTTTCCTTCGCTGAATGCCTTGCAGAACAGCACGCCCATTTTCACCTGTCCCGCGACGATTAAAATTTCTTTCCCGGCGGTCAAGGATGGTGATCGCATCACCTACTCGACCCGCGGACAAATTGTCGGCGGCAACAACAACTCCCGTCCGTTTGGCTACCCCGCCGGCCTCGCGACCTCGCCCGTCGGCGCACCCTTTCATCCGCTAAAAACCCTGGGGATCTCTCAATTCACAAACAGCATGAGCGACTGCTATGCGGTGCGCGACGTGGATTTGCAGATTGATGGCAACGCCAACATCAGTTGGCAGAAGCCGGCTCCCAACCAGCAAATTTCTACGACGGCGGTTCACGGCAACAATCTTCGCAACGTGATTTTCTTTGACTGGCACGTCCAGGCGGTTCGGGGCACGAACGGCCTGGATTAAGGAACACGCGCCCATCGTCACCCAAAAAAATCAAGCCCGCCCAACCAGCCAATTTAGCCATCGACATTCAACCAGAGGAAAACTCATGAAAAACGAATCAACAACTTTCACCCGTTCACCACGCCGGAATTTTTTCCGGCGTTCCATTATTGCTGCCAGCCTGACGGTCGCAGCGGCGATGCTTGGCCAGAATGTCCGCGCGACGGATATCGTCTGGTCGGGAGCCGCGTCCTCCGGGTGGACGAACGTCGGGAATTGGACGGGCGGGGTCGTGCCGGTCGGCGGGGACACTGCCGTGTTCAACACCGTGTTCGCAAACTCGCCGATCACGATCAATAAAAATCCCTCCACCACGGTGCAAATCGGAGCGATCATGGTGGGAACGTCCACGACCATTGGCACCGTCCTCCTCAAGTGCCAGTCCACCGGGCCGGCGCTCACCACGCTCGTTTTGAATGGCATCGGCGGCATCCTGCTTTCCAATGCCTCCACCATTTCGGCGTTGGTCATCGCCAATACGAACACCGTCGCTGGTAATACCAATCTTTTAAATCTGGGGCTGGCGGCTTCGGGAATTATTTATGCGAACAGCGTGAATCCCGCCCTGCCGCCCACCACTGCGGGAGAAGTCGAACTTCGCCTGTCCATCGTTGATTCGGGTGGTGCGCGCAGCATCACCAAAACCGGGCCGGGCATCTTGTATCTGCGCGGCACCAACAACTATTCCGGCACGACCACCGTGAGCGAGGGCGATCTGGAAGTGGACGCCATCGGCACCATTGGCAACGGCGCGGGCACGCTGTTTCTTTCCGGCGGCAATCTGCAATGCGGCCTGGATCGCAGCGGCATCAGTTCGGCGCAAGCACCCATTCCGAATCCGATCGTGCTTACGGCGGACACGTTCCTTTACAACAAGGCGGGCAACGCCAGCAGCAGCCGCCGCCTGCCGTTGTCCGGCACGCTCGGCGGCAGCGCGGGAACTTTGAAGATCGCCAATCCGACCAGTGCGGCCTCCGGCCAGAATTTTGTTGTCCGGCTGTTCGGCAACTTCACCTTCAACCGTCCGATCTCAATTGGTGAAACGGCCAATGCCGCGTATGCGGACACGATTGGTAATTTTAGTTTTTTGAATTTGTGCAACAGCAACAGCGTGCAGACCTTCAACGGAAATATTTCCGGCATCGGCAGCGTCATTCGTGACAACCCGGTGGATACGGCGGTGGTCGGCGGCGCTTCCATTTTGACGGGAAACAACACCTACGCCGGCGGCACGGTCATCGGCAGCGGCACTTTGTTCGCGAACAACACCGCCGGCTCCGCGCTCGGCTCCGGAGCCGTGACCGTGACGAACCTGGGAACGCTCGCCGGCAATGGCTCCGTCGTGGCCGCCACTTCGGTCAGCGTGAACGGCACGGTTTCGCCGGGTGCAACCAACAGCAGCATCGCCAATCTCGCGGTCAGCGATCTGACGCTGGGGGCGGGAGCAAATTATCTCTGGCAGATTTCTGCCGCCACCGGCACAGCGGGAGTGAACTGGGATTTGATCACTTGCAGTTCCGGCTGGACCGACGCGGGCAACAGCAGCAATGCCATCACCCTCAAGATTGATTCGCTCGGTGCCGTGCCGACCGGCTGGAGTTCCGTGACGGCGCGCGACTGGGTCATCATCTCGTCCGGTTCCGCCACCGGTTTTGACGTGAGCCACTTCGCCCTCGACACCACGGCGTTCAGCGGCACCATCGGCGGCGTCTTTAGTTTGAGCGTGGTGGCCAATTCACTTCATCTCATTTACACCCCGGCGGCGGACACGGTCATCAATGTTCCGTCCGGCTCGGTCACGCAAGGCGGGACATCACCGACGCCGTATCCCAACATCAATGTCGCCGGCGGCATCGTGAAAGTCGGCAACGGCGAAGTGGTGTTGACCAACGCGTTGAACAGCTATCCCGGCTCGACGAAAATTTACGCGGGCACGGCCAGCCTCGCGGTGGATGCGCTGAACGGCTCGGGCGCGTTTGGCGCGGCGGCCACGGCGATTCAATTGGGCAATACCACGGGCAACAGCAACGCGACGTTGAACATCAGCACGGCCGGCGTGACGATGGGACGTTCCGTGGTGGTGCAGTCCGGCAGCTCCGGCGTGAAAACCATCGGCACGACCATCGGCAGCGGCAGCGCGACGTATTCCGGTGACGTCACGTTGCAGGACAATGTCGCGCTGAATGCGGCCACCGGCAGTTCGGAATTATTTTCCGGCAATTTCACCGGCACCGGCGGAATTATTTTTGGCGGCGGCGGCGCCATCACGATGAGTGCGGTCAACAGTTACAGCGGGCTGACCACGCTCACGGGCGGCACGCTGAATCTGAACGCCAAGGCGCTCGGCACAAATACTTTTACGATCAGCGCCGTGAGCACTTTGGATAACACCGGTGCCAGCAGCGTCACCCTCAACGACTGCCCGCAGAATTGGAACGCGAATTTTAATTTTGCCGGCACGACCAATTTGAATCTCGGCTCCGGCCCGGTGACGATGAGCGCCACCCGCACTTTGACCATCAGCAACAGCACGCTGACGGTCGGCGGCACGATTGCCGGCACTGGCGGCCTCGTGAAACTGGGCGCGGGAACGCTCGTGCTGTCCGGCCCCACCAACTCGGCTTACACCGGCGGCACCACCAATTCCGCCGGGTCGCTGGGGATTGGCGGCACGGCGACTTTCGGCGACGGCACCGGCACGCTGCTCCTGAACGGCGGCAATATTCTTAGCACCGGCACGCGCTCCAGTCTGCCGGTGGTCAATCCAGTCGTCATGACGACCGACACCACGATTTACGGCAACAGCACCGCCACCGCTCCCTCCGCGCGCATCCTGCCTTTCAGCGGCAACTGGACGGTGACAGCGGGGACGATGCGGATCGGCAACACCGGCCTGACGAACAACACCTTTGAAGCGCGGTTCACTTCGGGCAACAACGTGACCTGGCCGGTCGTCGTGGGCGATCCGGCCTTCGACACGCCCGGCGCGATTTCCGTGTTTGAACTTTACAACAGCAACACGAATCCGGTGCAGATTGTGAGCGGATTGATTTCCGGCGCCGGCTCGGTGCGGCGCGGCAATGTGACGGCTGGCACTGGTGGCACGAGCGTGCTCACCGGCAACAACACCTACGCCGGCGGCACCATTCTGGACTCCGGCACCATCGGCATCGGACTCGACAGCACGCCGACCAGCGGTTCGTTGACCTCCGGCCCGCTGGGCACCGGCACGTTCGAGATTGCGAATGACCCCGCCATTTTCATCTATGCGTCCGGCGGCGCACGCACCATCGGCAACCGCATTTTCTTGAACGGCGTCGCCAACACCGTCTTCAATGGCACGAACGCGCTGACGCTCACCGGCGTTGTGAACCTGGGCACCACCGCCAAAACTTTGACCGTGAGCAACACCGCGCCGGTCACGTTCTCCGGCCAGTTGACGAACCGCGCTGAACTCATCACCGCCGGTCCGGGCAAGCTGATTATCTCCGGCGACAACAGTGCGCGCACCAACGCCACGACCGTCAGCGCCGGAACCTTGCTCGTGAACAACACCGTTGGCAGCGGCACCGGCAGCGGCGTGGTGAACGTCAATTCCGGCGGCACGCTCGGCGGCACCGGCACCATCAGCGGCCCCGTCACCGTCAACTCCGGCGGCACGCTTGCCGCCGGCGCGTCCATCGGCACGCTGACCATCAACAGCGACCTCACGCTCTCCGGCAACGTCGCCGTGGAAGTCAACACGTCCGTCAATCCGTCGAACGACCTCCTCGTCGTTTCCGGCGTGGTGAGCAATGCCGCGGCGGCATCTGTCACCGTCAGCAACCTCGGCCCGGCGCTCGCCATCGGACAGAAGTTCACCCTCTTCAGCAGCGCGGTTTCCAATGGCGCGGCGATGACCGTCGCCGGCGGCGGCGTGAACTGGACCAACAACCTTGCGGTGGACGGCAGCATCTCGGTGCTCTCCGTGATTTCTTCGGTCAACACGAATACATTCGCCATCAACGCGAGCGTCAGCGGCGGCAACCTGAACTTGAGCTGGCCGCCGGACCGCCTCGGCTGGAAAGTTCAGATGCAGACCAATTCATTGAACACCGGCCTGAACGCAAACTGGATCACGTTGCCCGCCACGGCCACCGTCACGAATTACACCGTGCCAATCAATCCGGCGAATCCCACCGTGTTCATCCGCATGACGTATCCGTGAGCGCCTGTCTGAAAATGTAGCGTCAGCCATCTTGGCTGACGTAGAGCCGTGGCTTCCAGCCCGGCGGAAAAAAACGCTGCGTCTCCAAAAAATCATTGTGAACAGAAGCGGTTGTGCCATGCGAACGTTTTTTCCGGGCGGCTGGAAGCCGCCCTCTACGGCAGGCCGGGAGGCCCGCCGCTACTTTTTCAAACAGGTTCCGAGAACAGCGCTGGTAAAAGCACCCGTTCTGCGCGATTTTTAAGCGTGATTTCACAGCCCCAAAAAAAATTCGTTGGTTTGCTCGCTTGCGCGGCTGCGATGTTCGCCTTCCTCTCCATAGCGAAGGCGCAGCCCTACGTTCCCGGCACGAGCTATTTCGGGCGGAGCAACTACGTCCAATACATCGCCGGTGATCTGCCGGTGATTTTTTCCGCAGCGCACGGCGGTTCATTGACGCCGGCGGAAATTCCCGACCGCGTGGACGACGGCTCCGATCCGAACTTCACCACCGTCACCGATTCCAACACGGAAGAAACCGCGCTCGCGTTGCAGGGCGTGTTTGCGAACACTTTCGGTCACAGTCCGCACGTCATCACCCTGCGGCTCAAGCGCACCAAGATTGACGCCAACCGCAGCCTCGCACAGGGCGTGTATCAGACGAACGCCTTCGCCACGCAGGCGTGGAATGAATTTCAAAATTACATCAACACCGGCAGCAACGCCGCCGTGGCCTTGAGCGGACGCGGCTTTTACATTGACCAGCACGGCCAGGGGCACACCATTCCGCGCCTTGAACTCGGCTATCTGCTTTCCGCTTCGCAGTTGGCGCTTTCCGACGCCACGCTGAACTCCACGACGTATCGCAACCAGTCCAGCATCCGCACGCTCGGCACGCTCGTGAGCAACCAGCTTGCGATTCCCTTCTCGCAAATTTTGCGCGGCAGCAACAGCTTTGGTGGCCTGATGGTCACGCGCGGTTATGCGTCCGTGCCGAGTCCGGCGATGCCCGATCCCGGCAGCGGCAATCCGTATTTCGACGGCGGCTACAACACCGACGCGCACACCTCGTCCGGCGGCGGCCCGGTGGACGGTTTGCAGATCGAGGCGAACCTGGCCGGCGTGCGCGACACCGC
>JAYVCM010000505.1:0-10473 GCA_043749955.1 Limisphaerales bacterium
GCCTTCCCCGCACCGACTGCGATTCACGCCGGCGTCGCGGCAGCGACGCCCTACCAACGCCCCGATTGTTTTTGAGAATTGGTATGATTCATCGGCGAAAGGAATAAAGCCGAAAGGCCCGGGCCGCAACTTTCCATTTGTGCCGCGCTTTTTTATCGGCAACGATCCGGGCCATCAAAACCAACGCTGCGGCTCACCTGGGTTTCACGGCCAGTTCCAGAATCCGTCCGGGCAGCGCGTAAGAACCTTGGCTGTCCGTGGACCGCGAATACTCGAGAATGTAAACCTTGCCTTTGCCGCTCACATGGACATCAAGCGGACGGCCGAGCGGCGCGAGGAGCGTGTGAACCTCCGCCTCGTATTTTCCCTCCGCATTGCGGCGGAGTTTTGCCTGAAGGACGTCGAACCCGGAACTCTCTTTCACGGTGCGGATGAAATTTCCAAATCGCGCGATCAGGAAGGTTCCACGATAACCATCAGGAAAATCATCTCCCAAGCAAGCAATGCCCGCCGGGGACGAGTGCGGATCGAAGGAGTAAATCGGTTTGCCGTTGAATCCCCCGTCCGGCCCGAGGTTCGGAATGGGCAGCGTGAATTCAAGTCCCGGCGGCGGGTCGGGCGTGTGGGGATACACTTTTTTCTTCCAGTCGGCAAACGTGTAGGGGAAGCCGTAATGCCGGCCGCGCTCGATCAAGTTGAGCTCTTCTTCGGGATCGGTGTCGGGGCCGTTTTCCGTCGCGATCATTTCGCCCTTTTCATTCCAGCAAAATCCGTAGGCGTTGCGCAGGCCGCGCGCGAAAACTTCGACAGGCGGATTTTCCAGTTTGGGATCCAGGCGCCAGATGCAGGCGGTGATCGGCGTTTCGCCGCCGCCGAACCAGGTTTCGTCCGTGCCGGTCTGCCCGGCGTCGGTGCGGGCGCCGTTGCCCACGTAAAGAAAACCGTCCGGCCCGAATGCGATGTTTTCCGCCGCGTGAATGTAGGCCGGGCTGCCGGGATAATTCGTCCGGAACCACGGCCGGGGATCCACCGGGTCGCCCCCGGCGAACGCCGTCGTGCGATAGATCGTCACATGGTTTTGCACGGGCGGATGGGAGATGTCCTGCTGGTTGCCCGCGATGTAGAGCCGCTTCTCCTGATCCATCGTCAGGCCCACGGTTTTGAAAGTAAGCCCGGCCACATTCGTTCCGCGGGTGATCAGATAATTGTTCGGCCACAGCAACTGCCGTGTCTGGCCCGTCTCCGTTTCCACGCGGAAGACGTCGCCTTCTTCGGTCAGCATATAAAGCACGCGCCCCTCGCCATCGCTCGTGAGGCGCACGCCGCGCGCCGGCAGGCGCACCACTTCGCGCAGGGTGAAACCGGGCGGCGGGGCCGGCAACGGCGCGTAGGTGCTGGCCTGCTGCAATTTTTCAAACGTCGGAAACCGGCCGCGCGAACGAACGTCCTTGACCTGGACGGCGGAGAGGGCGCCGCCGCCATTGCCCCAGTGGTTCAACACATAGGTGAAAACGTCCGCCACCTCCTCGTCGTTGATGGCCACCGGCGGCATGGCCCCGTTGTATTTTTTCCCGTTGACCTCGATTTCACCGGCGAGGCCCTTGACCACGGTTTTGATGGCGCGCTCACAATTTCCGGCGAGCCAGTCCGAGTGGGCGAGCGGCGGGAAAACGCCGGCCACGCCCGCCCCGTTGAACTGGTGGCAGACAAAGCAATTGCGGACGTAGAGATCCCGTCCGCGTTCCAGGCGCGGCGCCAGTTCGGCGGGCGCGATGGGCTGGGCCATCACCACCGGGACGGCGGCGGGGGACGCCTGCGCCGTGACGTTGGAAGCGGCGACGGCTGGCTCCGCCGAAAAAGCGTTCGACCCGCAAACGCAGTGGGCGAGCGCAATGACGGCGGGCAGGAGCCTGAATTTCATGGGCGCAGAAGTTTGATTAAGCCCGACGCGCGCACAAGAATATTCCGAACGCAGGGCGCTGTTTTCTTCGTGCCGGCCGGAGGCGTCATGGCGGAACCAACTTTCTGGTTGCGGTGCCGACGGCGTCCGGGTAGTTAAGGCGGCGAACTTTCACGGGCGGATTGCAGCGGATGGCAACTTTGCGAACTGGCTCAATTTTCCCGTGCAGCCAAACACCACAAAAACACATTCGATTTTCCTTATGACCCACCCTGATGTCAGTTACCCAAAAAATCCCGACACGCCCACGTCGCATCTGCCGTTCAGCCCCTGCGTGGCGTTCGGCGACTTGATCTTCGTTTCCGGCCAGGCCTCCGTGGACGCGGCCGGGAAAATCATTTCCGACACGTTCGAGAACGAGTTTCGCCGTTCGATGGAGAACATGCGCAAGATTCTCGAGGCGGCGGGCAGCGACTTCGCGCACGTCATCCAGACGCGCAACTACGTCCGCGATGAGGAAGACCTGCCGCTCTACAACCAGCTCTATCGCGAGTATTTCACCGGGCCGTATCCGTCGCGCACCACCATCGTAAAATGTCTCGGCACAAACCTGCGTTACGAGGGCGAGTGCGTGGCCGTGAAGCGGAAGAAATAATCGCGCCCGCCGCGCCCGCCGCCAATAACCACTTTGCCATGCCTGACTGGTTTCGAATCACAAACGAAGACGATGTTCCCTCGCCGGCGCTGCTGGTGTATCCCGACCGCGTGGAGGAAAACTTGCGCCGGATGATCGCGCGCGCCGGCGGTGCCGAGCGGTTGCGGCCCCATGTAAAGACGCACAAGCTGCCGCAGATCATCGCGCTCAAGCTGCGGGCCGGCATCACGAAGTTCAAGGCCGCCACTATTGCCGAGGCGGAGATGACGGCGGCGGCGGGCGGGCTAGATGTGCTCCTCGCCCAGCAGCCGGTGGGGCCGGGTGTTCGGCGCTTGGTTGAACTCGTGAAGGCATTTCCCAAAACAAAATTCTCCACTTTGACGGACAATCTCGGCACCGTCGGCGAACTCAGCCGCGCCGCGCAAGCGTCCGGTGTGCCGCTCGAAATTTTTCTCGATCTCAACGTCGGCATGAACCGCACGGGCATCGTTCCGGGCGATGACGCGGCAGCCGTTTATCGCGCGCTGTCCACGTCGCCGGGGCTTCGTGCCGGCGGATTGCACGCCTATGACGGGCATCTGCATAACCAAGACCACGCCGCGCTCGCGCTCGCCGCGGAGCAGGCCTTTCAATCTGTGCTGGCGCTCGCGCAACGATTGCAGGCGGAAGGTCTGGCGGTCCCAAAAATCATTGCCAGCGGCACGCCGACCTTTCCCGTGCTGGCGCGCCACGCGAATGTGGAAGTCGGTTGCGGCACGACGGTGTTCTGGGATTTTGGCGAGGCGGAAAAATGTCCCGACCTGGATTTTCTCAACGCGGCCCTGCTGCTCGCGCGGGTGGTGAGCAAACCCACGCCGGACCGCCTCTGCCTTGATCTCGGCCACAAAGCCGTGGCGTCGGAGATGCCGCACCCGCGCGTGCGTTTGATCGGGCTGGAGGATGCGAAATTCGTCCTGCACAGCGAGGAACATCTCGTCGTTGAAACACAACGCGCCGCCGAGTTTGCCGTCGGCGCGGTCTTCTACGGCATCCTGCGTCATGTGTGTCCGACGGTCGCGCTGCACCACGAGGTCTGGGTGGTGCGCGATGGAAAAATTTCGGAGCGCTGGGAAGTCACCGCGCGCCGCCGGCGAATCACGATCTGACCCGTCGCCATGAAAAATTTTCCGCTCATCTTCGACGCCCATCTCGACCTCGCGATGAACGCGATGGAATGGAATCGCAATTTGCGCCTGCCGCTGGCGGACATCCGCCGCCGCGAACTCGGGCTGAAGGACAAACCGGATCGCGCGCGCGGGGTGGTTTGTTTTCCCGAAATGCGCCGGGGCCGCGTGGGCTTGTGCGTCGCCACGCAAATCGCGCGGCAGGTGCATCGTTCCAACAAGCTGCCCGGCTGGCACAGCGCCGAGCAGGCGTGGGCGCACACGCAGGGCCAGCTTGCGTGGTATCGCGAAATGGAGGAGGCGGGCGAACTCGTGCAGATTCGCAACGTGAAGGAGCTGGAGAAGCATCTTAAATTTTGGACGGCGCCGGGCGGGAAAACGAAATCGTCGTCGCGGAAACCCGTCGGCTACATCTTGAGTCTTGAAGGCGCGGATTCGCTCGTCACGCTCGCGCATCTCGAACGCGCTTACGGCCAAGGATTGCGCGCCGTCGGCCCGGCGCACTACGGCCCGGGCACTTATGCCCACGGCACGGACGATGCCGGCGGACTGCCGCGCAAGGGCCGCGAGCTGCTCAAGGAGATGGAACGGCTCGGCATCATTCTCGACGTGACGCATCTGTGCGCGGAAAGTTTTTGGGACGCGCTCAAACATTTCAACGGACCCGTCTGGTCCAGCCACACCAACTGCCGCGTGCTGGCGGACTGGAACCGCCAGTTCACCGACGAACAATTCAAGGCCTTGATCGAACGCGGCGCGGTGCTTGGCGTGGCGCTCGACGCGATCATGCTGGTCAGCGGCTGGGCGCATCTGCGGTCGCGACCGAAAGACTTCAATCTCAAACTGGAAAAACTTGTGGAGCACATTGACCACCTTTGCCAGCTCGCGGGGAACGCGCGCCACGTCGGGCTCGGCACCGACCTCGACGGCGGTTTCGGCACGGAGCAGGCGCCGATGGATCTCAAGAGCATCGCCGATTTGCAAAAGCTCGGCCCGCTGCTTTCGTCGCGCGGTTACCAGCCCGCCGACATCGAGGCCATTTTCTCCGGCAACTTCCTCGGGTTTCTCCGCAACGCCTGGAAGTGATCTCCCATGACTGACCACGCCACGCACATCCGCTACCGCATCATCGGCGTGAGCATGTTGATGGCGTTCATTCTTTATCTCGACCGCATCTGTCTCGGCGAGATTGTGAAATCCGTCTCGTTCAAATCCGACATCGCGCTGACCAAGGAACAAATCGGCCGCATCCTCGGCGCGTTCTTCTTCACCTACGCGCTGGTGCAGGTGCCCGCCGGGTGGGCGAGCGACCGCTTCGGCGCGCGGCGGATGCTCACCGGCTACATCGGGCTGTGGTCCTTGTTCACCGGCCTCACCGGATTGATGCACGGTTTTTGGGGGCTGCTGCTCGCGCGGCTCGGCTGCGGCCTGGCGGAAGCCGGCGCGTATCCGACCAGCGGCGCGTTGATCCGGCGCTGGATTCCGCTCGCCGGCCGGGCGCGGGCGAGTTCGCTCGTGACGTTTGGCGGACGCATCGGCGGCACGCTCGCGCCGTATCTCACGGCGCTGCTCATTTTGCATCTCGGCAGCTGGCGCGCGGCGTTGTGGGTGGATTGCGCCGCCGGATTCGTCATTGCGGCCGGCTACTGGATGGTGGTGCGCAACCGCCCGGAAGAACACGCCGCGTGCAACGAGGCCGAGCGCGCGGTGATCGGCCCGCCGCCAAAGGAACCCGGGCCTTCGTGGCGGGAACTGCTCGTCGCGCTGGGCACATTCAGCCGCAGCCGGAGTTTGTGGCTGCTGTCCGCCGGGCAATTTTTCACCAATGTCGGCTGGGCTTTTCTCATCACCTGGCTGCCGACCTATCTGGCCGAGGAAAAACACGTCGAAGCCGTCAGCGGCGCGAAGATGGTCACGCTCGTCCTGGGAGTGGGAATGTTCGGCCAGCTTGCGGGCGGCTGGTTGTGCGACTGGGCCACGCGCCGCATCGGTCTGCGTTGGGGGCGCGTGCTGCCGATGTGCGCGGCGTCGGTGGTCGCCGGGCTGGCGTATGTGGGCTGTCTGTCGGCGGGATCGGCGTGGGCCATCGTGGCGTGCTGCGCGGTCGTCTCGTTCGCGACGGATGTCGCCAATCCGGGCGTGTGGGCGTTCACGCAGGACGTGGGCGGACGCGTCACGGCGGCGGCGGCGGGCTGGAGCAACATGTGGGGAAATTTCGGCGCGTCGCTTAGCGCGATGATGGTGCCGCACTTGTTGAAGACGGGCGCGGGCAGCGCCGCCGGACAGCAGATGGTTTTCATGGCCTGCGCCGGCGCGTTCTTCCTGGCGGCGGCGGCCTACAGCGGCGTGGATGCCACCAAACCGTTGCTGCGGGAAACCAAGCGGGTTGCGCGGTGAGCGGCGGTTCTCCTGGAGTTGGTTTCTGTTCGACGCGCTGCCGATTGAAAATCGGCGCTGCTTCGGCCGGCGGCAAGCACAGGGTCAGGCAGCGCCCTTGAAAAGGGGACGCAGCTTGCCACTGCCCCGGAACGCAACCGAAGCGGAGCGCGGCTGTGTCGTCCCTGACCAGCCGCAGCCCAGGGAATGGCCCGGCGTCATCCGGTTCATTCCAGCGGCCACTCGTAGCGAAGCGGCTGCGGCTGGTCGAGGACGACACAGCCGCGCTCCGGGCACAGGGTCAGGCTGCGCCCTTGAAAAGGCCGGCGGACAAAATTATCTGGACGTTCCGTTCACCCGGCGCAATGCTCCGCCGGTGTGCCACACCGCCTGCCGACGTCGCCCGGTTTGTTTTCGGGGAACACGTCCGGCCCGCTTCACGCAAGAGAGCCGGCGGCAACGGCAACGGCACATCTCGCGTGACGCGGCGGTGTTCTGGGACAAACCCAACAGTCGTTAAAAATTATTTGAAACCATTCATCGTTCTAAAAAAATGAAACTACCAACCCTGTCCCGACGGAATTTTCTCAAAGCCTCCACCGTCGCCGGACTCGGCGCCTCCCTCGGCGGCGTCGCCACCGGCTGCGCGACCAACGGCGGGAAAGTTTCCGCCACGCCGAACTTGAGCCAGGTTCGCCCGTTGATCAGCGGCGGAAAACCCGTTCACGATCTGACCACCAAGCCGCTGGAGCGCGTTCGCGTGGCGGTCATCGGTCTTAGTCGCGGACTCACGCACGCCACCGACAGCAGCAACATTGATTTCGCCGACGTCGTGGCGGTTTGCGACATCCGCGATGACCGGGCGCAGGCCGCCGCCGCCGTGTGTGAAAAAAATACCGGCAAGCGACCGAAGATTTATAGCGGCACGGAAACCATCTGGGAGCAGATGGTGGAGCGCGAAGATATTGATGTCGTCTATATCGCGACGCCGTGGAACTGGCATGTCCCGATGTGTCTGCGCGTGATGGAACGCGGCAAGCACGCCTTCGTCGAAGTGGCCGCCGCCGTGACCGTGGACGATTGCTGGAGGCTCGTGGAAACCAGCGAACGCACCCAACGCCACTGCGTCATGCTGGAGAATTGTTGTTACGGCGAGAACGAGCTGTTCGTCTTGAACATGGTTCGCCAAGGCGTGTTCGGCGAACTGACCCACGCCGAGTGCGCCTACATCCACGACTTGCGCAGCATGTTGTTTTCGCTCGGCACGGAGGGCGACTGGCGGCGCGATTATCACTGGCAATACAACGGCAATCTTTATCCCACCCACGGCCTCGGCCCGGTGGCGCAATATCTCGGCGTCGGGCGCGGCGACCAGTTCAAGTTTCTGGTCTCGATGAGTTCGCCCGAACTCGGCCTGACGAAATATCGCGACGAGAAAAAACCGAACGGCGGCAAACACGCGGGCGAGAAATATGTCTGCGGCGACATGAACACCTCGATCATCAAGACCGAACTGGGCCGCACCATCATGATCCAGCACGACGTGGTGAGTCCGCGACCTTACAGCCGGATCAACGCGCTGTCCGGCACGGGCGCGACGTTTCTCGATTACCCCGCGCGCCTTGCCATCAATGATCCGAAGCATTACGACCTGAAATCCGGCGGCTCGCATGAATGGCTGGACGACGGTGATTTGAAAACCATGCGCGAAAAGTTCACGCATCCGCTGTGGAAAAAATTGCAGGAGAAATCAAAGGGAGCTGGCCACGGCGGCATGGATTTCGTGATGAACTGGCGGCACTTGGACTGCCTCCGCACCGGTCAAACGCCGGACAGCGTGGTGTATGACGCCGCCGCGTGGAGCTGCCTCATTGAAATCTCGGCGCGCTCGGTCGCCACCGGCAGCGCGCCGGTGGTCATCCCCGACTTCACGCGCGGCCTGTGGAAAACCATGCAGCCGCTGGGCATCGCGTAGCCGTTTACACAACCTTCCGCGCGGCGATCACCCGGAAAAACTTTGGCCATGAACTTGAAACACGACGTGCGCGCCATCGCGCGGGCATTTGAAATCCACGGCGAATTTGTGAGCGCCGAACCTTACGGCAGCGGGCACATCAATGACACCTACTGCGTGGTGTTTGATCAAGCCGGGCCGCGCGTGCGGTATATTTTCCAGCGCATCAATCATCTCGTTTTCAAAAACCCGGTCGCGCTCATGGAGAACATCGCGCGGGTCACGCGGCATCTCGGCGGCAAGTTTGCCGGGGCGGGTGACGCGAGCCGCCGGGCACTGACGCTGGTTCCCGCGCGCGACGGGAAACCATTTCATCACGACGCAGCCGGCAACTGCTGGCGGGTGTATGTGTTCATCGAACAGGCCCGGACGTATGACGCGGTCGAGTCGCCGGCCCAGGCGTTTCAGGCGGCGAAGGCGGTCGGACTTTTTCAGAAACTGCTCGCCGACCTGCCCGCGCCGCGTTTGCACGACACGATTCCAGATTTCCATCACACGCCGAAAAGATTTCTCGCGCTGGAAAAAGCCATCGCCGCCGACGCCGTGAACCGCGCGGCGCTGGCGAAACCGGAAATTGAATTTGCGCTGCGGCACCAGGCGATGACGGGCGTATTGCTGGCGGCGAACTTGCCGGAGCGGGTCACGCACAATGACACGAAGTTCAACAACGTGATGCTCGATGACGCCACGGGCGAAGGCATCTGTGTGATTGACCTCGACACGGTGATGCCCGGACTGGTGCTCTACGATTTCGGCGACATGGTGCGGACGACGACCAGCCCGGCGAAGGAGGACGAGCTGGATCTGGCGAAGGTGACGATGCAGTTCCCGATGTTTGAGGCATTGGTGCGGGGTTATCTCGCGGCGGCGGCGGAGTTCATCACGCCAGCGGAAAAACAGCGCCTCGCGTTTGCCGGCAAGCTCATCACGTTTGAGATCGGCCTGCGCTTCCTCACCGACTTTCTGGCGGGCGACACTTATTTCAAGGTGCAGCGCGACGGACACAACCTTGACCGCTGCCGGACACAGTTCAAACTGGTGGCGTCCATCGAACAGCAGGAAGCGGCGATGAACAAACTCGTGGAGACCCTTTGAAATGAAAATTCTTGTCACCGGCGGAGCGGGATTCATCGGCAGCCACATCGTCGAGCATTTTCAGGGACGGGCCGAGGTGCGCGTGCTGGATAATTTGCGCTCCGGTTTTCAACACAACCTCACCGGCTTCAAAAACGAATTCATTCACGCTTCGATTCTGGATCGCGACGCCGTGCGCCGCGCGATGGAAGGCGTGGATTTTGTTTTTCATCTGGCGGCGATGATCAGCGTGCCGGAGTCCATGCAGCAGCCGATTGAGTGCAGTGAACTCAACACCACCGGCACGCTCGTGATGCTGGAGGAAGCCGTGCGCGCCAAGGTGAAGAAACTGGTGTTCAGCAGTTCCGCCGCGATTTACGGCAACAATCCCGTGACGCCAAAAGTGGAAACGCTGCTGCCCGAGCCGAAGAGTCCTTACGCGATCACCAAGCTCGACGGCGAGTTCTATTGCAAAATGTTCACGGAGGAAGGCCGACTGCCGACGGCGTGTCTGCGTTATTTCAATGTGTTCGGGCCGCGCCAAGACCCTAGGAGCCAATACGCCGCCGCCGTGCCCATCTTCATTGATCGCGCGGTGAAGCATGAGCCGATCACCATCCACGGCGACGGCGAGCAGACGCGGGATTTTATTTTTGTGAAGGACATCGCCGCCTCGAACGCCTTCTTCGCCACGCGCCCGGATGCGACCGGCGTGTTCAACGTCGCGTATGGCCAGCGCATCACGATCAAGGAACTGGCGACGACGATCTGCCGGCTGACTGGTTCGCGCTCGGAAATCGTTCACACCGCCGAACGGCCCGGCGACGTGAAACATTCGTTGGCGTCGGTGGAAAAATTGCGCGGGGCAGGTTTTGTTCCGTCGGGAAATTTTCAGGCCGGGCTTCAGGCCACGATCAATTATTTCCGTGAACAAGCGCAGCGCCAGGTCGCGGCGTAGCTTTGTCCGCGAGTGCTTGTGGTGGGTTCGCGCGGACAAGGCTGTCCGCGCTCCGCGTAAACGTCCGTTCGCGTCTGCCCCGGAACGATTTTGCTACCAGATTTTTTTTAGCCCGGCGAGCGATAGCGCGGTGCATTCCATCGGCGACTTGCCATCGGGATAAATCTCCTGTTCGACCGTGACCCATTCGGTTCCACCCACCTCCCGGCACGCCGCCAGCACGGCGACCCAGTCCACGGAATCCTGGCCGAGGATCGCTTTCTTGCCCGGTTCGTCCTTCACCACCATCGGCTTGAAATGCGTGATCTTCGTCCGGCCGGGATAACGCCGGAC
>JAYVCM010000506.1:0-20680 GCA_043749955.1 Limisphaerales bacterium
ACGGAGCCGGCGAGCTGCACCGCGCCGCCGTAAAGCAGCAGCTTCTCCGTCAACGTGGTCTTGCCCGCGTCCGGATGCGAGATGATGGCGAACGTGCGCCGCCGCTGGATTTCTTGCGTGATGCTCACAGAGCCGCACATGATGGCAGAGAATCACGCGGGAACAAGGAGAGAACGAGGTGTGATTGACTTGGCGGTTTAGCGGCTGTTTTTAACAAGATGTTTTCGGTAGATGATGTCCCGGGTTTTAGAATCATCTGATTTAGAATTTTCGTCCTGGGCGTAATCAAACCCGCGGCTTTTGTAGAACTCAATTTCTCTGACGCGCTGAAAACGGGCGGCAGCACCCAGTGAATGCTGTTTAGTGGTAAAAACTACTTTCAATTCAGAGTAATTTTTCGCGGGGTTTCCATAATGCGCGATGATTGCATCCAGCATACGCGACACAATCCCGCCGCCGTGCAGCGAGGGGGGGATGAAAAATTCTTTCGCCTGCCAGCGGACAGTGCCACTGTCGGCGTTTTCACTGACCAGAGCAAAGCCGACGAAAATTTCCTTGGTGTCCAATTTGCCTTGATAGTCGAGCAACCTGATTTTGAAGCCGAGAATTTTTTTGTCATGAAGGTGTGTTTCACCATCCGCGTGCTGCTGGAGGAATTGCAGCCAGGCACGGGATTTCTTGAAGGTGGCGGTGTCAACGACGAGGTCTAGATCCAGTTTGGCCTTTTCGATTGGCCGTTCGCATTCGTTGCACGGCTTCTGCTCGGTGATGCTCAAAGCAAAGCGCGACTCGGCAAATTTACGAAAACCGAGGCTATAAATTGGAGCCAATATCGGCCACCAACGTCGAAGCGAAGGCGTGGCCGCCCAGCGGTGAAAATAATTCATCCATCCTTCGTTCAACGGGTGCGACCAGAATTCATCGAAGTTGCCCGCCACCCATACATCCTCCATGATTTGGATGACGCGGATGAGGAAGCCCAGAATGTCGAGTTCTTCGTCTAAACTGGGGCGTTTTGACGGTGGCACTTCCCATTTGGCTGCCAGCTCCACAGCTTCCGCGAAAAATTCTGCCGACAATCGCGAAGGACCGCTGGCCACCAGGTCACGTCCCAGTTCAGCGCAACGCTCGCTCATCGCCAGAAAATTTTCATTCATTCGCTCTGGAGCCGGATGCCAGCGCGAACGCGCCGCAAGGAAAAGCCGGTCCACGGTTTTGTTTTCAGGCCTGTCGAAAAACCCCAGCACACTTCGGCCGGCGTGTTCGCCCAGCCGCCGGTAGGATTCCCATTGCGCCTCGTCATAAAACTGGTCGCTGGTGCTTTCGTGCGGGAACGCGCCGTTGCGGGTGTGATACTGCAACACGTCCGGCGGCTCATCGCCGGTCATGGCGGGCTTGAAGAAAATGATTGTCCCCTTGTCAAAGCCGGCCGGGCCATCGTAATGGATGGTGCCCACGACGGCGTGCTGGTGGGCGAGACCATTTTCGCCCGGGCGCAGGCGGCTTATGTCCAGTTCGATTTCGACCCCGAAATCTTCGCGCACGCGGCGCAAAACATTGGCCAGGTCGTCGAACGCCACCTCCGGGTCGGCCCCGCAATCAGAGACGATGATGTGGCGGCAATGGCGGCGGATGAGTTCATACAGCCCGAAGTTCTCAAAGTGGTTGCCATCCGAAAGGTGTAAATGTTTTCCATCAGTCCGCGTCCGGCCAAACAGTTCCTTAAAGAAAAAACGACCGGGGAAAGTGTAGGTCTCCCGGGATTTGTTTTTTGGATGCGGCACCCAAAGGCCGAGCCGCAGATTGAAGGCGCTCATCAAAAATGTCACGGCGGGACCGAGATCCATGGAGATGCGGCCCATTTGCGAATTGAAGGCCGCCGCCGAGGCGGTCAGCGCTGCGGACAAATGCTGATGATCCAGTTTCGCTGTTTCGTCGCCCATACTGATGCCGTGGACAGAAAGCACCGCGCTGCGCGCCCCCCGGTAAAGTGTTCCCACCGGATTTCCGGAAAGGTTGTTGGCCGCCGTGCAGATCAGATGCAAGGGTTTTGCTTTGCCGTTCGTTGTCGTGAGTTCACCGAGCGTGAGGTCGTCTTTTGGTCGTTCGCTGGTGTGGCGATTCTGCGCTGCCAGATCGTCTTCTTTATTTTCTTTGTTCGTGCGATCCAGATTTGAAGCCCCCAGATAGCACCGGGAAATGCGCGAGCGGTAAAACTCATGCATCCCTACACGCGCCGGATTAAACAGCCAAATGGTCAAGCCCACGATCACGAGACAGCCTGCGGGCAGCGTCCAGAATACCCATTCCATTGATGAGTCCATCTGGTGAATCGTCCATTCCACCAACGCTCCTATCAACAACAAGATTAGCAACAATGTGATGGTCGCCAGAAATTTTGGCGTGGCGCGTTTCAATACCCCAACGGCCATGTGCAACAAATTCCCGCCGTGAGTTTGCGTGGGTGACTCCGACAACCACTTATGCAACCACAAAAATAAGCCGGTGGAAACGGCTGTGCCACCTCCGGTAAACGGCAGCGCATGCCACTTGTTGGCGGAATGCATCAGCAAGTAGCCAAGCCCCCACAAAATCGCAAAACCCAGCAACGCACACGTCAGCCCAAGAAAACGCGTGATCGCCCGCTCGATGCCGACCAGAACCGAAATCATCTTGTCCGATGATGAAAACCTCGCCACGACCACCCTGAAAAATATTAGTGCCACCATGCAAGCTCCCAGAACCGCAACGGGCGCGAAAGCCGCAGTGGGATGCTTTAGTGCTTCAGAACCATGTGCCATATTTGGCCACCACTGCCCACCAAAAGCCAAAGCCAAAACCCAAGGCCAAGCTATACTCATCAACTCCAACCCTACAATGACCCCAACCCAATAACCCCACGACTCGGTTTTATTATTTTCCTCGATTTTATTTCCTTCCCGCCACCAAAATTCTGAAATCACTAAATACGCAAACAATAGCAAGAGCGCCGTCAATATGCTTGAGGCCGCATCAGTTGCCGCAAAGAGTATGGCCAGCAGCGCAATCCAAGCCCACCAGCCCAGCACCAGCACCGACAGCGAGGCCAGCAACGAGGGCAACATCCCGCCCAGCACTGTCATCACAATCCCCCAAAATTCAGTTTCCAAAATTCCCACGCGTGGCAGCAGGAAACGGCTGAACTCCCGCAGATGCCGCACTTCCGCCTGTTCGCCCTCGTTCGAATCGCTGCACGCAGGAAAAGCTTCCATTTTCAAACGAATTTCTTTTCTTTCATTTGTCGAAAGCGAATTGTCTTTCAAACGCGTGCGTTGACGATGCAGCCAGGTCATCCAGAAGCCACCCACATACCCGCCGCCGGAGACCGTGGATAAATAATGCACTTCCTTGAGCACGCCCAATTGTCCGAGCGCCTGCAACAGCCCCAAATTAAAAGTAGCGCTGCGGATACCGCCGCCCGACAGTGCGAGGCCAAAGCGGTCATTCGGCGTGGATTGCACCCAAGGCTCCCCGCTCACGCCAATTTTCACATCGCGGGGATCCAGAGACACCGCACCGCCAAGCTGCTGGTCTTCTTCCTGATAGAGCCGCGCAAAACCAAGTGGCATATTTGGAGATGGCGGCGGCACGGGTGCAGGCTTTGCAGTTGAAGCCGTGGCTGGATTTGGCGCCAATGATTTTTCATTCATAGAAACCCATTCGTCAGTCCGCAGCCACACGCGCATCATGGCGGCGTGATTTCAGGGTTGCCAGTTCGCCCGCCGGTGTCAAGCGCACCGCACAGTCAAAATCAAACCCGATATCGCTCATTGGCTTGTAGCTGGCGTGTTGTGCGTTTAGTCTCCGCGCATGGAATCCCCGGACTGGAGCGGCCTGAGCGATGACGAGTTGCTGGAGAAAAAAATCTCCCGGCTCGGTCTGACGCTCGACGGCACGAAACTCCAGCCGCTGATCCAGCAGCTTTACGACGAGCTGTCGCAGAAGGGGCTGGTCTTTCATCCGCCCTGCCACGTCGGTGATGAATGGTTCGTGCCCGTCGGTCTCCCGGCGATTTTCGTTCCCTTCTTCCTCACGCACGACCGGCTGCGGCAGCTCGAAAAAAAAATCATCCTCGAAGTCGAAGGCGAAACGCCGGAATGGTTCATGAAACTCATCCGCCACGAAGCCGCGCACGCTTACGCCTACGCGTATCAATTTTTTCGGAAACGGAAATGGCGGCAGACGTTTGGCAAATCTTCCACGGAGGAGACGCCGTCATTCTATCGCCCGCGACCTTACAGCCGCAGCTTCGTGGTGCATCTGGACGACTGGTATGCGCAGAGTCATCCCGACGAAGATTTCGCCGAGACGTTCGCCGTGTGGCTCACGCCGGGGCTGGACTGGCGGGCGCGTTACCAGGATTGGAAGGCGCTGCAAAAACTCGAATACCTGGATGAGCTGATGCGCTCGCTCGCGGGCAAGCCGCCGCTGCCCATGCCCGAATATCGCGTGGCCGATTACGACTGCCTCAACGTCAAACTCAAGACCTACTACGCGCGGAAGCGGAAGGAGTATGAGGATTCGTTCCCGGATTTTTACGACAATGATCTGCGGCAATTGTTCGCGGCCGGCGCGGACGTTGAGGGACATGTAAAAGCCTCGGCCTATTTGCGCCGCCACCGGAGCGAACTGGAAAGCGCCGTCTGCCAGTGGACGAATGAAAACAAATACCGCGTCAACAAGCTGCTCACGCGCCTGATTGACCGGTGCGACCAACTGGGGCTGCACATCAAAGCCTACGACCCGAAACAAAACCTGCAGGTGTCCGCCTACATCACCACGCTGGTGATGAACCATCTGTTCACCGGTAAATTCAAACGGACGAAGTAGAATTGATGAATACGCCAATCAACCGCGCCCTAATATTGGAACGCCGGTCTCCGACCCGGCTCGTTTCTCGCGAATCTTTTACATCGTGCCGGGTCGGAGACCGGCGTTCCACCGGCTTGCTCTCGTGAAAAAGAAACTCAAAATCCTCGCCCTGTTCGATGCCATCACGCCGACCACGCTGGATCAGGACTTGAGCGCCGAGTTGAAGACCGACGATTGGAAGACCGAGGCCAACGTCCTCGGCGCGCTCGCCGAACTCGGCCACACCGTCGAACACCTCGCCATCTTCGACGACCTCGACCTCTTGCGGCAGCAGCTTCAGCGCTTCGAGCCGGACCTCATCTTCAACCTCGCCGACCAGTTCAAGAACAACCGCGCCTTCGACCAGAACATCGTTTCGTTCCTCGAAATGCACGGCGTGCCCTTCACCGGCTGCGGCTCGACCGGGCTGACGCTTTGCAAGCACAAGGGCATCGCCAAAAAAATCTTGAGCTACCACCGCATCCGCACGCCGGAGTTCACCGTGATTCCGCGCGGCAAACGGCCTGCGCGTCCCAAGCGTTTGCGGTTTCCCATCCTTGTCAAACCGCTGAAAGAAGAGGCCTCGCTCGGCATCTCGCAGGCGTCTTTCGTCGAGACGGACGAACAATTCAAGGAGCGCGTCCAGTTCATCCACGAGAAGACCGACAACGACGCCATCGCCGAGGAATACATCGCCGGGCGCGAACTTTACGTCAGCGTCCTCGGCAATCATCGCCTCGACGTCCTGCCGATCCGCGAACTCGTGTTCAAGGAAGTCCCGCCCGACGAACCCAAGATCGCGACCTTCAAGGCCAAGTGGGACGAGGAATACCGCAAGCGCTGGGGACTGCAAAACCAGTTCGCCGACGGACTCGACCCCGCCGTCGCGCGCGACATCGCGCAGACCTGCAAACGCATCTACCGGCTGCTGACCATTGACGGCTATGCGCGCGTGGATCTGCGCGTCACGCCGGCCAACGAGATTTATTTCATCGAAGCCAACCCGAATCCCATCCTCGCCGCCGACGAAGACTTCGCGCAATCCGCGCTCAAGGCCGGCCTGAATTATCCGCAACTCATCGAACGCATCATTCGCACGGGGTTGAAGACGGTGAGGGAGTGAACCACGCGAAGCATTGCTTTACCTGCAGATGTGATGCCGCCGGAACAACGCCCGCTGCGCGCCGTGAAAATTTTCGGAACGGCGCTCATGGGTGATTGTGGAGAAATGGTTTCGCTGATCATAACCACAGATTTCATTAACACCCGGCTTCAGCCGGGTGACCGCGAGATTCAAAAGCGTTTAACCGTTTCAACGGTTTTCACGCCGACAAAAAAACCGTTGAAACGGTTCCGATCTTCGCCCGAACGGATGACACCCAGCTAAAGCAGGGTGTTAATGAAAAAAGACCAATTGAAGTCGGCGGTGAATTCATCAGCGCGTTGCAACGACAGTTTCATTTCTACCGCTTGGCTTGCCGTTCACTCAAAACCCGGTCCGCAATTTCTCGAAGTTCGCTTTCGTGGTATGTGCTGAACGGCCCGTTGGCCGCCTTCAACAATTCCGCCTCCAGTTCCTGGCTGTCCTCTTCCAGATCCAACGCGACACCCGGCTCCAAAGTCACCCGCCGGTCGCCATCGGTCAGCACAATGGTTTCGCCACGGCACGCTTGGGCGATGAGTTCGCCGAGCCGGCCTTGAGCTTCCCGAATGGAAATCGCTTTCGCGTCGGCACTCTAATCTTTGGAACCAAATCCTGCAACTGTCGAAATGAATGTCGCTGGCCGCAATGTAAATTTTCTGGATATAATTTTTACGAGGCGTAAATTCAAAAATCATGAAACAAAAATGCACATTCAAGATTGGCGAGATTGTTGAACTCAAGTCCGGCGGCCCCAAGATGACCGTCACAGAGATCATTGCTACAGGCAAAGTGCGTTGTTCTTGGTTTGTCGGCAGCAAACACGCTTCGACAGTATTTCCACTCAAGTCACTTCAGATTCCGGGTGAAGATCGCAGGATCGCAATAATGCATGAAACTTTGAAGCGAGTTATTGGCGTCCCAGCCGAAATTGAGGAACCGGCAGTTCGTCTCCCGCTCTCCTAATTACATTCCCCGTCACACATATGCCCCAGCCAGACAATCGATCAAGCAGTTTGCTTCTCTCCGAGAAAGAGGCGAAGCGCTACTTGGAGTTGAGAGATATGCTGTTCGAGTTCGCGCGCTTGTTCGATTACAGCGAAAATAGCGATCGCGCGGTAGCCATCGTCGGTCCGGCGTTTCTAGATACGCTGCTCACCGAGATATTAATGAATTTCTTTGTTGATGATGATAAGGAGGTGCTCAAACTTCTTCAGCCTGAAGGTTCACTCGGAACGTTTGGTGCCAAGGTGTCGGCGTGTTATTGCCTTGGACTAATTGGTCAGATCGTCAAAACAGATCTTCGGCTCGTCGCAAAAATCCGAAATCGTTTCGCTCATGATCTTCGCGCTAATTTTTCTGATGCTAAAATTGCTGGATGGTGCAAGTCGCTTCGTTGGCACAAGCAACTTTTTTCAGAGACGCCGAGTGGCGCGACCGATCGCGATCTGTTTCAAGTTGGAGTCAATCAACTTGTGGCACATCTTCACGGTCTTGTCAGCTTGGCTAGAAATCACAAGCGGCATGAGTTTCAACCCGGAAATGGGTAGGCAATGAACTGCCAGAAATCGGAAAATTCATCGTTAAAAACTAATCTATGCCAGTCACATTCGATACAATCACGGTCGGCAGTCAATGGGACAGGACAAAACTTGCAAAGCTTTGGGGCAAGGGCCGCGAAGGGCTTGATTGCACAGTCTTCACGCCCAAAAACGACAACAAGATTATTTTGCTTATCGGAAACGAAAAGCAGCGTCATGCCAAGCAGTTTAATGACAAATTCGACGGCGACACAATTCAGATGGACGGTCAGCCGAAACATCGCACAGATAATCGCCTCATTCACGCTGCGGAGCGTGGCGATGAGATTCATCTTTTCTATCGGGAACGAATCAAAGAGCCATTTATTTACAAGGGACAAGTAGAAGTAGATCACCAAAAATCCAAGATTCATACAGATCAGCCGAGCAAATTCTTTTTCAGGCTGCGTAATTCAGCGGACGAATTAGCAGACAGCGCACTTGTTGCAGACATCAAAAAAATTATTTCGAACGAGACAGCCGATCCAACAACGGTGCAAGCACTGGTAAACGCCCGTGTTGGTCAGGGCAAATTTGGATTGGCAGTTCGTCAACTTTGGAGTCACCAATGTTCGGTTACGGGTTCATCTACGAAAGTCGCCCTTGAAGCATCACACATAAGGCGGTGGGCGGATTCAAACGATGCTCAACGGCTTGATCCAAATAACGGCCTTCTTCTGACAGCAAACCTGCACAAATTATTTGATGCAGGTTTAATTTCGTTCGACGATTCTGGCAGGATGCTTGTTTCATCAAAACTTTCTCAATCAGAACAAGAAATTTTTGGGGTCGTTGGAAAAAAACTTTCCAAAAAACCGTCCACTGAAACCGCTAATTATCTTGCCTATCACAGAACTAAATTTTTGGAATAAATGATTGCTCCAAATCACTGCCCAAAAAATTTCTGAATCTCTTTCACCACTTCCACGAACCGGTCCACTTCGGCCGTGGTGTTGTAAAAATAAAAACTCGCGCGGGCTTACTTCAATAATTCAGCGGCAAAAACGGTTGTCATTTGCTGCCATGCTTGCGAAACGGCGCGGCCATCGTCTGGATGCAGCCGTCCAATTTTGTGATGGACGAGACGTTTATCGAGCGTGACGAGTTTGGTCAAACGAACGGTGGAAACGCGCGGCAGACCGGTTTCCGACCAGCGTTTCAATTCAACGTCGGAAGATTCCCGCGCCGGATGCGTGGTGATTCGTGCCACGAGCAAATCCATTTCGCCACTGACCAGCACCAAACCGGGACGGCGCTTGTAAGTTTGAAAATCTGAAAATGGAAATTCGACCGAGACAATGTCGCCCGCCTTAAATGGAGTCATAGACATTATCGTCCGGCGAATCGTCCTGGAAAAAATTTTCGAGGCCAGCGCGCTGCCAGTTGAGGTCTTCAGCACTGCGCCCGATCAATTGCGGCATGTCTTTGTAAAGCTGAAGACGCTCCGGCAAGGGCAGCGTTTCAATCGCCGCTTCAATTTCATGCAGCGTTTTGCTCATGGTTTTATTATCCGGCAAAAACCATTTTTCGCAAGCCTGTGATTGAACGGATTATTGCCCGAAAAATTTCTGAATCTCCTTCACCACCTCCACGAACCGGTCCACTTCGGTCTTCGTGTTGTAAAAATAAAAACTTGCGCGGGCGGTGGATTCCACGCCGAGCTTGTGCATGAGCGGTTGCGTGCAGTGATGCCCGCCGCGCAACGCCACGCCCGCCTGATCCGCCAGCGTCACCACGTCATGCGCGTGAACGTCCTTGAGCAGAAAACTCACGAGTCCGGCGCGGTTTTGTTTCGGGCCGAAGATGCGGATGTCCTTAAGCGCGGAAAGTTTTTCGCTGGCGTAGTTCGCCAGTTCCTGGTCGTGCTTCCAGATATTCTCGCGGCCGATGGCGTCGAGATAATCCATCGCGGCATGCAGACCGATCGGGCCGGAAATGTCCGGCGTGCCGGCCTCGAACCGGTGCGGCGCGTGCTTGAATTCCGTCTTGTCGTAGCCGACGGATAAAATCATTTCGCCGCCGCCCTGATATGGCGGCATGGCGTCGAGGATTTCCTGCCGTCCCCACAACACGCCGATACCGGTCGGCCCGCAAATCTTGTGGCCGGAGAACGCAAAAAAATCGCAGCCGATGGCCTGCACATCCACCGGCAGATGACCGGCGCTTTGCGCGCCGTCCACGAGCGTGACGATGCCAAGCTCTCGCGCGCGGGCGCAAAGTTCTTCCACCGGATTCACGGTGCCCATCGAGTTTGAGATGTGAACCATCGAGAGCAATTTCACCTGCGACGTGAGCAGTGAGTCGAGCTTGGACAAATCTAAAACTCCTTCATCGCCGGTGACGGGAATGTAGGCGACCTTCGCGCCGGTGCGCTGCGCGAGCATCTGCCACGGGACGAGATTGCTGTGATGTTCCAGTTCGGTGAGCAGAATCACATCGCCAGCTTTGAGGTTTTTTACGCCCCAAGTGGCCGCGACGAGATTGATGCCTTCGGTCGTGCCGCGCGTGAAGATGATTTCGTCGGCGCTTTTGGCGTTGATGAATTTTGCCGAGCGTGTCCGTGCGGCTTCAAACGCGTTCGTGGAGCGGTTGCTTAACTCATGGATGCCGCGATGGACATTGGCATTATCGTGCTCGTAATAATGCACCAGCGCATCAATCACCGAACGCGGTTTCTGCGACGTGGCGGCGTTGTCGAAATAAACCAGCGGCTTGCCGTGGACTTCCTGATGGAGAATTGGGAAATCCTTTCGCAGCGCAGACCAATCAATTGTTTTCACAGCACTCATTCAAAAAATTTAACCACGGATGGACACGGATGGACACGGATAAAAATAATTGCCGGAGCGCGGCTCTGTGAGCCGCAGCAATGTGGCAGCGAGTTGAATTGTGAAAAAGCTGCGGGTCACAGACCCGCGCTCCGCTGTCCATCCGTGTTTATCCGTGTCCATCCGTGGTTGAAAATTTACAGCAGCCCGAGTTGCAGCTTCGCCGCCTCGGTCATCATGCCCTGATTCCACGGCGGGTCCCAGACAAGCTCGACGTTTGCCTCGTCAATCGGCTCGAGCGAGATGAGTTTGTTCTGCACGTCCTGCGCCAGCACCGGCCCCATGCCGCAGCCGGGCGCGGTCAAAGTCATTTTTACATCGGCCTTGTAATTGTCCGGGCCGATGGACGTGAGGTGACAGTCGTAAATCAGGCCGAGGTCCACGATGTTGACCGGGATTTCCGGGTCGTAACAGGTCTTGAGCGATTCCCAGACTTTCTTTTCCAGTTCTTCCTGTGTCAGCGGCCCGCTTGGTGTGGCGGTGGCGGAGCCGACGGGCGCAACCGGCGCTTCGATGCCGAGCGCGTCGGCGTCCTTGGTCTCGATGCGGAACATGTTGCCGTTGACGATGACGGTGTAGGTGCCGCCGAGCGATTGGGTGATGTGCGCGGTCTCGCCCTTTTGGAGCGTGACCTTCGTGCCGATGGGAACCACGGAGGCTTCCACGTCGCGCGTCAGGATTTTTTGTTCGGAACTCATAAAATGCGATTCAACTTATTTGCTGCCAACATCATCGCCGCAAACGCCGGTGAAATCAATTAAAGGATTCCTTTCGTTCAATTGAATTTAACAGTTGAATTCAGCACCCATTCAACCGAATATAAAAACGTGAAAGTTGCCGCCGTCAAAAGCCAAAAAAGCGAAGCCGAATTGCTGGATCACGCCACGAATAACTTGTTGCGTGGCCTGAAGCGAGACATGCAAAAAAAGGATGGTCGCGTGAACTATGACAAGCTTCGTAAGGACGGTTACAGCGATCGCCTGCTGACCCGGCTGGAGCAGGCTTGACCTCTATTCATTTTTGCGAAGTCGCATGAATTCCGAGACAGTTATGTCAAGCAACGGTGCGGCTTTGCGCGCCAGTTTCATGGCTTCGGAATAAGGTAATCCTCCAGACATTTCGCGGACAATCCGCTCCGTCGGCCAGCCGCGCGACCTGGCCATTTGAACCAGTGCCGCCAAGTCGGTGTAGCGTAAAATTTCGTCGCTCATGGTTTACTGCTTAAACGGATTTGGACGTTATCCGTTGGAGTTTATGTCTGTTCGTTTTCCGTGCTGACCGGGCCATCGCTGCCCTTCAGCGCGCCCATCAGCGCATGCCACGAGAGAATCGCGCACTTCACGCGCGCCGGGTATTTGTGGACGCCCGCGAACACCGCGAGCTTGCCCACATCGCCGTTCACCTTGCCGGTCGTGACCATTTCGCGCACCTGCTCAAACGTTTTTTCCGCCTCGGCCCGGGTCTTGCCTTTGACGTAGTCTGTCAGCAGCGACGCCGACGCTTTCGAGATGCAGCAGCCCGAACCGACGAAGCTCGCGTCCTTGATGACGTCACCGTCCAGCGCGAGAAACAATTTCAGGTTGTCGCCGCACAGCGGGTTGTGACCTTGCGCCGAGCAGGTCGCCGCCGGCATCTCGTGGAAATTGCGCGGCTTCTTGCAGTGGTCAAGGATGACCTGCTGATAAAGGTCGTTGATGTCGTCGAACATGGTCGTGATGCGTGACTCGTGATGCGTGACTTGCATTTTCACGCATCACGCATCAATTTATTTTCCCAGCAGATGCGGATTCGCCTCCAGGCGGTCCCACACGAGCTTGTCAATCACCTCGCGCGCCGGTCCGCATTTGATGCGCTCGATGATCTCGCCGGCGAAGGCGTGGATCAACATCTGCCGCGCCGTGTCCGTGCTGATGCCGCGCGAACGCAGGTAAAAAATGCTCTCGTCGTTCAACTGGCCGATGGTCGCGCCGTGCGTGCATTTCACGTCGTCGGCGTAAATCTCCAGTTGCGGCTTGGTGTCGGCGGTCGCGTCGTCGGAGAGCAGAAGATTTTTGTTCGTCTGCTTCGCGTCGGTTTTCTGCGCGATGGGATGGACGTAAATCCGGCCGTGAAAAACGCCCTTCGATTTGTCGTCGAGGATGCCGTTGAAATACTCGTGGCTGGCGCAATGCGGCTGCGCGTGCTCGACAATCATGTGATGGTCGGCGAGCTGCTCGTCCTTCGTCAGGTAAAGTCCGTTGAGGATGCACTCCAGACCTTCGCCTGCGAGCTTGGCGCGGATGTTCGTGCGTGACAGTTTTGCGCCGAGCGCGAACGAATGCACGGTCACGTTGCTCGACCGGCCAAATTCACCGGCAATCGTGGCGATATGAAATGCGTCCATCGCTTCATCCTGCAGTTTGATGTGTTCGACTTTCGCATTGTCGCCCGCGAGAATTTCCGTCACCGCGTTGGTGAAATACGCCACGTTGCCGGTGCTGATGTAGCTTTCCACGACGGTCAGTTTGCTGTTCGCCTCGGCGATGACGAGGTTGCGCGGCAGGATCACTTCGCCGTTTTCCTTCGCGGACGAAATATAAATCAACTGCACCAGTTCCGTGACTTCGACGCCCTGCGGCACAAAGATGAAAGCGCCGTCGGTGAAAAACGCCTGGTTCAGCGCGGCGAAAGTGTTCTTGGCCGTATGCGCGTATTTGCCGAGATGTTTTTCGATGAGCGTGGAATCTTTGGCGAGCGCGGCGGAAAGATTTTCGATCCGCACGCCGCCGGCCACCGGCTTGAGGCTGGAAAGTTTCGCGCAGAAAAATCCGTTCACGAACACGAGCCGATGGCCGGAAAGTCTGGCGAAGGCGGATTCATCAATCAGCCTGGTTTCCGCGCCGTTGACCACGGCTTCGCGGGCGAGCGAGAACGGCAGTTGCGCGATGGGCGCGACGTTGGTGAAGCGCCAGTCCTCGTCGTGCAGCGTGGGAAAGCCCTGGTCGGCAAAGCTGGCGAGGCCGGCCTTGCGCATGGGCAGCAGCCATGTCGGCTGCGTGGCCGGTTCCATGCGGCTGAACTGTTGCACGATCGGTTCCACCGCGCTGCTTGAAATTTTTTGCGTCATGATTTTTTCCATCGAACGCATAGTTTTCCATGCAATCTAGTTCCGTGCAAGCCTGCATTGGCGGCACGAGTGATTGTGGGCGCAGCTTGACACTGCCCGTGTAGCGGCGGGCCTCCGGCCTGCCGTAGAGCCGGGCGTCCCGCCCGGCGGAAAAAAGCGTGGCCAGCGGATGGACGCGGAAGAATTCGTGCGGCGCAGAAAGTTTGGGCGCGGGTTCCGGGCGGCGGGACGCCAGCCCTCCACGTCAGGCGGGACGCCTGACGCCACGCTCCGGCCCGGATGAAAAAAACTGCCTCCCCGATGTTCGCACCGGGAGAGACAGTGGTGAGGGAACGCCTACTTCTTTTTGGCGGCGGAGGACTTGGCGGCGAGGGCGGCGCTTTTCTGCTGGTTGGCGCTGCTGGTCTTCGCGTTTTTCTGCGTGGACTTTTTCTGGTTGGACTTCGGGGATTTATCGCCCATAACTTTTTATTTGTTTCTGCGGTTTGACTCACCTGCGGCATGTGAGTTTCTCCGAAGGGAAGGACATCGTGCTTGGCGGCGCGGCCATTGTAAATGATGGACGCAAACTACCGGCGGGCGCCAAATGAAAAATCATCTAAAAAAACCAAGAGCGGGTTTGGAGAAAAGGGCGTGGGGTTTGCCGAATGGCGTGAACCGGGCAGCGTGGCGGCAGGCCCACCTTGTCCGGCGGCATTTTGTTAACCGCGTAATGATCGCGTAATTTTAATTCCGAAAAAAATCCTGTAACCGGCAGCCGCCTTCAACGTCTGCCCTTTTGTAGTTTAAACAAACAACAACAACCAAATAATCATCCCAACGAATATGAAAAGACTATTAGTCGCCGCCCTCGCGCTTTTCTGCGCCTCCGCCATCGTGGTTCAAGCTCAAGACACCGCCCCCAAAAAGGCCAAGAAGGAATTGACCGCTGAACAAAAGCAGGTTCAGGCCGACATGCTGGCCAAATACGACACCAACAAGGACGGCAAGCTGGACAAGACCGAGCGCGCCGCCATGTCCCAGGAAGACAAGGACAAGATGATCAAGGCCGGCCTGGTTCCGAAGAAAAAAGCTCCCGCCACTGACGCCCCGGCTGCGGCCGCCCCCAAGGCTGACGCCGGCAAATAATCCCGCTGCTTAAATCTCACCACGCTCCGCTGCATCCAGCGGGGCGTTTTTTTATTTTTGAGCGGCGGCAAAAAGAGGCCGGGCGACGGGTGGTGGCTGTGGCTGGTCCGCAGTCAGGCGCTGATCGGGCTTGCGTTGACGGCGGCAAAAAAACTCCGCAGATTTTGTTCGTCGAGCACATCGTTCGTCCGCACGCCGCTGCACAGGTCCAGGCCGAACGGTTGCACGGCGGCGATGGCGTCCCGCACATTTTCCGGTCGTAAACCGCCCGCGAGAAAAAGCGGCCTGGCCACCGCGTCGCGGATGCGGCGGCTCAAACTCCAGTCATGCACGCGGCCCGTGCCGCCGAGTTCCTTCACGGCCAGCGCCGGGTTTCCGGAATCCAGCAGCAGCGCGTCCACGTGCGGCGCGACTTTCTGCGCATAGGCCAGGGATTCTTCGCCCGTCACATGGATCACCTGCACAATCGCCACGCCCGGCAACGCCGCGCGCAGCCGCGAATAGACGGACAGTTCCACATAGTCGCAAAGCTGCAAGGTGTTCGTCCGGCAACGCCGTTGTTGCGCGATGATCTCATCGGCATCATGCAGTGACGTCAGCAGAAACGTGGCGATGGGCGGCGGCACCACGGCGGTGATGCGGGCAATCATTGCCTCGTCAATCACACCCGGCCCGCTGGGCATGGAGGAAACCAGGCCCAACGCCGCCGCGCCGCACGCGACGGCCAGCCGCGCCTCTTCCGGCGATTTGATGCAGCAGATTTTTACTCGCGGCCGAATAATCATTTTTTTGAATCTTCCAAGCCGACCCCCTGCACATTGGTCAGCGTGAGCAAGGCGCCCTGGTAGCCGGTGACTTGGAGGCCGCGCAGCGTCGCGCCGGAAATGTTCGCGAGCGAAAGGCCGTTCGTGCAGTTGCCGGTGATGTCCGTCAGCGACAGGCCTGCCAGCGGTTTCTGCGGGGAAATATCTTTCGCATCCACCAGCCGCGTGCCGTTGGTCACACGCACATTCGAGAAGGAAAAGTTTTTGCCCAGCGGAAAACCAGCGGGCCCTTCAACGGGATCATCCGCCGTGTTCAGATTGCCGGCGCTGATTAAATTTATTTTCAGAAAACCGCCGCCGAGAACATCGAGA
Source organism: Limisphaerales bacterium (assembly GCA_043749955.1). Lineage (GTDB taxonomy): Bacteria > Verrucomicrobiota > Verrucomicrobiia > Limisphaerales > UBA11358 > UBA11358. The sequence goes on from JAYVCM010000506.1 coordinate 15,810, forward strand.
TCGTCGCCCGAAATATTCTCGATGACGCCGGCGCGACCGATGCGGGTCTTCACATACACACCGAAAGTGCGGCTGGTCAGCTTGCAATGCTCGATCCGCACATTGCGGATGCCGCCGAAAGTTTCGCTGCCGATGCCGATGCAGGCAAAATGATGGCCAGTCAAAGTGCATTTGCTGATGAGCACGTCCTCTGTCGGCTTGCCGAGGCGCGCACCGTTCAGGCCGCGACCGGATTTCAGGCTGATGGAATCGTCGCCGGTATCTATGTTGCAACTTTCGATGCGGACGTTCTTGCAGGAATCAATGTCAATGCCATCGCGATCGCCGGTGATGCTCACGTTCTTGATCACGACCTCGGTGCAGTAAGTCGGGTGCGTCGCCCAGTTGCCGCCTTGCGTCACGGTGAAACCTTCCCAGCGAACGTCGTTGCAGGAAATCGGTTCCAGCACGACCACCCCGCGCGGATTCTGCGGCGCGGCGACGGCGGGATTTCCTTCAATGCGACCCGGCCCGATGATGCCCGTGTGGTCAACGTTCGCGGAATAGATCAGCGCGCGCCGGCCCGGCTGCCAGCGCCCTTCCCAGCGGATGTCCAGCAGCGGATAATCATTGGCATCACCGCTGCCGGTGATGACGGAATCTTTTTCCAGCCGGAGAATCGTGCGGGTGCCGATCTGCACGCTGCCGATGAGAAATTTCCCCGCCGGCACCACCACTTCGCCGCCGCCGGAAACCGCGCACGCATCGAGCGCCTTTTGAAAAGCGACGGTGTCCTTGTTCGTGCCATCACCAACCGCGCCGAAATCGCGGACGTTGAGCAATGTGACGGACGCGCGGCTCTGGCTTGAACAAACCAAAAGCAAACCAATGACGACGACAGAAAGAATTCCCCAAAGAAAATTTGCGCGTTGAATCCCCAAATCGTAGCCGCCGACGTCAGGAGGCTCAAATCGGTTTCCGCTTTCCGGTTTTAGTTTGAGCCTCCTGACGTCGGCGGCTACGAGCTTCAGGGGGAGGAATTTCATGGCGGAACTGCTGTATTTGTTTTTGCCGGTGTTGCTTCGGGCGTTTGTTCGGACGGAAATTGATCAAAGCGCCGCCCGACTTTCATCCCGCGAAGATTCTTGTCGGCGAAATCCAGCGCGGCTTTCCAGTTGTCCGCCGTCAATCCGTGGCGGTGCGGCTCGTAGTTCACGCCCACGCGATCCGCGCTCGCTCCGAGAAATTCATACACCGGCTTGGCGGCGGGAACGGTTTGCTTCACCGCATTGGGCACACAATTCCGGTCCTCCGTTCCTTCAATGGAAATCCACGGGCGCGGCGCAGTGAGCGCGACGAACCAATGCGCGTCGAACAGCAGCTTCTCCATCTGGCCGGTGAACTCCGGCAGCGCGGCCGAGGTGGCAAGGGTGACGGCCATGACCGTGAAAAGCAGAAGACTGGTGTGGCTGAAATTCATGGAGACGAACGGATGATGGGCGCAAAGCGGCAAAGGCGCAAAGGAAAATCGGGAGGCGGGTGAGGCGACATTCCATGGCGGGCTGACGTGCGGGAACTGGGGAACGACTTGAAATCCGAAGGCCGGACCATTTAACCATGGAGGGCATGAAGGGCATGAAGGGCGGGGAGAGAAAAACTTCATGCCCTTCATGAACTTCATGGTTCATCATTCGTCTTGAATTGCGCGAATTCGGATTGCGTGCCCGCTTAAGAATCTTGGAACGTCGTTTCCACATCCGTGTTTCGCGCCGTGGCAGTGTGGCTGTCCATTTCCAAAACAGCGTCTGACATTTTTTGAGCCATCATTCAGCAGTCAACGGACGGATCAGCCGGGATTGCACGAAATCATCTTAAGACTGAACACCCGATGGCGTTGGCTTGGCAGGTGCTTTAACTGTTGGCAGCGGGGAAGCAGGTTCAGCCAGCCGGTTTCCCGGCGAAACAAAATGATTCAGGCCACAGGAATAAACATCAAAAGCACCGGGGCGACACTCCAGCGGAAACTCGACAAGAAGTTCCGGGTCGGCCTGCTGGTGGTCGGTTTGATTCTCGCGCTCTTTTTCTCCTGGCAGTATTGGAGCCATCTCGCGCATGTCCGCGAACTGGCCCAGGCCAGCCGCAGGGTTTCTGCCGTCACCGCTCCGGCGGCCGGCAAACCGGAACTGGCGGCCAGTGCGCCGAAGCCCGACGTCCAGCCGGCGCCCGCAAAAACCGACGACCAGATTCCCGCAAAAGCCGCCACCGCCAGTTTCGCCGATGCTTTGCTGTCCGTCCTCTCGCCCTCGGCCAAAGCGGAATCCATCCAGCCGGAAATGCCGACCGCGCCCAGTTCGGAAACAAAAACCGCCCAGCCGGCGAAACGGGTGGCGATTCAGACCGCCGCCCGGGCATCGTCCGGCCAGGAGCCGGCACCGATGACCGCCGAGCAAAAGCGGTTGAAGTGCGCGCAGGACGGCTTTGCCGATGCCCTGACTCTGGCATATACATTCCCCGACGCTTATGGGTTCATGCCGGACGAAAATTTGGGGGCGGCCAGGCTCGGCAATCCCATCCCCATTTACACGCTCGCCCAGCCAGGCCGGATGCACTACACGGGGCAGCCGGTCCAATCATTGCTCACGCCGGCGGACGAATGGGTCTTTCCAGTCATTCTGGAAAACCGGATCCGCTTCATGGTGCCGGTCCGCGGCGTCGGGCACGATTATGTCCTCGGCCACGGTTCCCGCGCGCTGGCCATGGTCTATGAAAAAATTCTGGCGCGCTGGCCGGCCAGCGAGGGGTTTCATCCGCAACTGGTCATCCAACCGAACCTGCCCGGCTACAGCTTCACCATCCCGGAACTGCCCGGCCAAAACCTCACGGACACCAGCCGGATGTTCGACTTCAACCCCGCCCTTTCACCCGCCACCGTCATGCTCGCAAGCTGGCGGTGAATCCTGGGTGATGCACGCGGCCACATTTTTTTCTTCGCCCTGGCCAGCGGTTTTTCTTCCGGCTCAACGTCAAAACCCAGCCGCCGTTTCGGCGTCTCGGCTCCGGGCGGCGGTGGCGGCGGACCGAGAATTTCCATGACGCGCCGCAGATGACCCTGACAGAACCTCGAATACAATGGTCGGCCCTACGTAAAAGTCGCGTCCAACAAACTCTCCGCGCAAGCCGAACCCGGCGACGACCGGTCGGTTTAGGAAGCCGTGGCTGGGCAGCAATCTTTGTTTTCAGGTCGAGCAGAAATTGATCGGCATCCTGCTCAAGGCCTCGCACGACGATTATCAAACGCATCTGCAAACGCTCGCCTGGAACAATCTTCCCATCCTGAACGAGTGGAAGCGGCTTTATTCCGGCAAAGATCCGGTGAAATGGCACGAGGAAATTTGGGGCGTAAAACTCATCTGCCCCGGCGGCGGCGCTTATGTTTGGAATGAAAAGTGGCAGACGATGGAATCCACCGTATTCGGCCATCCGGGCGAACCCAAGGCGGGCGCGTTCACCTCGCCGCTGGCCGCGCTGCTGGATGCAAACCTCGGGGTGACGTTTGAAAACCAGGGGTTGAACGCCAAGGCGGTGGTGAACCGGAATCCGGGGAAATAAGTTGGATTCGGCTTTGCCGGGCGCTGCATCCTCGGCCTGCGGCTTCGCTCTTGCTGTTGGCTGGAACGGCGTGCTAGATTCCAGCCATGAGCAGCGTGGTTGAAATTGAAAACGACATTGAAAAGTTGCCCGCCCCGCAGGTGGATGAACTGGCTGGCTGGTTGGAAAAACTTCGGGGACGACGGGCCACGCCCCCATCGGTTGAAAACTGGTTGCAACACGCTCGCGGTGCCGCCCGTCCCGGCGAGACAACGGCGAAAGTGATGGCCCTCACGCGTGGTGAGGAATGAATCTCGCCGACTTCGCGGGCTGTTCGACACGAAGGATTCAGGAAAAATTTATTGCCACGATTGAGGCCTCCGAATAAGGTAACAATATGAATGCCCCAAAACCTGAGAATCAGTTACAAGAACATCACGACCGCCTTCCGCCGCAATTGCCTTTTCACTTAGACAAGCATGAGTCCAATAAAGAAGACGCCAGTCAGAAATCCGCACCTACGCCGGAGTCTGAAACTCAAGGGAGGGATAGCGAATTTTATAATGGCATGAGCCAGTAGAAAAAAGGAAACAACATGAATGACCCCAGCAAGCATCCCAATAGTGACAATGATCTCACCAAAGATCAATTGGCTGAACAGGGGATAGTAATAGAGGATAGGGGCAAATCAAAAGAAGAACAAGTTACAAAGGAACTGGCTGAAGAAAGCGGCCAAAAAGATGCAAGTTGGAAATCCGCACCTGCGCCGGAGTCTGAAACTAAAGGCGAGGATAACGACTATTACAATGGCATGAGCCAGTAGCAAAACCGCTTACCTATGAACAATGTCCAGGTGTTTGAAGGAAATCGGCTGGAAACGAAGCCCCCTGCTTTTTCAAATAAAAACGAGCGTTGTCGTTTTCTGGGGCACGATTCTGCGGGTGGGGTATGCACAGTTCCGCTCTCCGATAACCTGTTTAGTTCGCACCTGCTGTTTCTAGGCGGCATTGGCACCGGGAAAACGAACGCCATATTTCAGCTTCTGGCACAGCTCAAAAGTTCCATGACCGACCGCGATGTCATGCTTATTTTTGACACCAAAGGCGACTATTACAGGGAATTCTATCGCGCGGGCGATATTGTGATTAGCAATGATTCAAAGGCGATCGGTCCGAGCGGAGCGGACTACTGGAATCTTTTTAGGGAGATTGGAACGGGTGAATCTGTTGAGGCGAATATTGTTGAAATCGCTAAAACGCTGTTCCATGAGAGAACCGAGAAAACGAGCCAGCCATTCTTTCCCA
>JAYVCM010000507.1:0-14793 GCA_043749955.1 Limisphaerales bacterium
AGGCCAAGGGACGGCTCATCTTCCCGTTTGGCTGACGCCAAACAAAGAAGATAAAAAACAACATACAAGGGTTGCGAGGCACGAGCTACCCTGGGTCAGTTGCAATAAATTTCACCAACCCCAACGGGGTTGCGGCGGTGCTGGCCACCGAGAGGCCGCAACCCCGTTGGGGTTGGAAAAATTGCGGACGACGTTCACCCAAGGTAGCTTCCCGCAACGCGGGACAACCTTGGGCTTTGAGCCGGAATCCCTTTGGGATTCACGCTCAACGCATTTGAATCAAATGCACGACTTTGAATCATTGTGACTTTACGCCTTAAAAAATCCTGCGCCGCCACGGTGAAGACGCTTGCCGTCGTCGCCCGCAGCCGCAACGCGCAGCCGCCGGAGACCATCTCTGACGCCGTGGCGGTGGAAGAGCCGTTGGAGATCCGCGTCAACGGCCAGCCCGTCTCGGTGACCATGCGCACGCCCGGCCACGACGATGAACTGGCCGCCGGTTTTCTCCTGAGCGAAGACTTGCTCGCCGCGCGCGACGACCTCGCCGAAATCATCCGACCACTTCGCGGAAAAAATGATCTGCGCGGCAGCAATTGGATCAACGTGCGCCTGGCCGACGGCGTGAAGTGCGATTTTGCCCAGCTTACGCGCCACGTTTTTGCGTCGTCGAGTTGCGGTCTTTGCGGCAAGGCCACCATCGCCAGCATCCAGCAGAAACATCCGCCGCTCGCCGCGCGAAATAAATTCACCGTGCGCGCCGAAGTTCTCCGGGCGCTGCCAAATTTGTTGCGCGATCAGCAAGCCACGTTTGATCAAACCGGTGGACTGCACGCCGCCGCGCTGTTTGACCACAATGGAAAACTGCTCGCGCTCCGCGAAGACGTGGGCCGGCACAATGCCGTGGACAAAGTGCTCGGCTCACAATGGCTCAAGCGAAAGTGGCCGTTGCATCAGGCGATTCTGCTCGTGAGTGGCCGCACTTCGTTTGAAATTTTGCAAAAGTCGCTCGTTGCCCGCGTGCCGGTTGTGGCTGCCGTATCCGCACCGTCTAGTCTCGCTGTGGATTTCGCCGAACGCTCCGGCCAGACGCTGGTGGGTTTTCTGCGCGGCGATGGCATGAACATCTACACCCACCCGCACCGCATCCTGTGGGACAAACCTCATGCCGCAGCAACCGGAAACCGAATTGCGGATTAATGGCGCAACAGTTTCAGCCGCCGCCACCCATACGAAGTTGGGTCGCGGAGGATATCCTGACGGCCAATGAGCCGACGGGGCCGTCATCCCGCTGCCAAAATGAATCTCCACGATGCCGTGCCGTCACGGGGGACAAGGTTGGGACGGGTTGGATTCTGACTTGAATGTCATGGGTAACTGAACCCGGTCGCAGTGGAATTTTTTGGATGGCCAGGGTTATTGCCGCCCTTGAATCAATGAAATCCCTGAAAAATAAAGTGGCGGAGAGAGGGGGATTCGAACCCCACAATTTCCGGCCGATAATAAGGGAAATCCGCACAACGACACACCAAGAGACACACAAATTTCAGTCCCGTCAAGCCACGACTTGTCCCAAGTAGTCACTGCATGGGATAAATTGCCGGCACCACTCAAGGCGGCAATCCTCGCTATCGTCAAATCAGCGGAGGGCCAGCCATGAGCTTAAATCCGGCTACGGTGCTGAATCCTGTGTTCAACTTTCTGGACGCCCTGATCGCAAATTTCGGCATTTAGCTTTACCTCGTGTTCGTCTGGCTATCCTTGGGAGCGATTGCCTGGGTGTTGGGCGGTGGCTTGCGGCAGAGACGGTCGCAAGGCAACTCCGCCACAATTGTGCCCGGCATAATCGTTACAACTCGACCGCCGAATCAATCTCCACCGCCGATCATCTTCACCGATGTTGACCCGGTGCAAAATGACGACAACGATATAATGGACGAACCATGATCACATTTCATTCCCGTCAATTAGACTGTGTCCGACGCGCTCGCAAAATCGAAAACTCCGGCACGTTTAATTTCAAGTCACAAATTTCATCATCAATTTGCACAGTTGCGTTCACGAAGTGCGAAAAGTCCGATGCAACAATTTTCACGTTACGGTGCAGTCGCACTGCTGTGAGCTACCGCTTTAGGATGGGGCACGCCTTACCCCTTACCAAAGCAAGGTTTTTTCGACTCGACAGTAGCTCGCCGATGGTTGCGCGGAGTCCCGCGAGACAGTCGCGCGATAGGCGCGAAATATCCGGCAAGAAATCCGGCAAAATGTCTCGCGTCATATTCGCGCAACGTCCCGGCATTGGCGAGACAGTGGCAACAGCAGTGCCGCCGGGCGTCTGTCAAGATGACTTGCAAGACAACTTGCCGGCTGCCGGACATGGACGCGCCATGTCTGCTCCAGAAACTTGCAAGACAACTCGCAACACGGTCGCGCAACAACCGTGCCGCAGTCCACGCAACGACCAGTGCAGCATCTTGCGAGCAGCATGCCGGATTCTCGTCATCAACTTTTAACCACGACATCCAAAGACTATGAAAACACCAACCACACCGCAACGAACGCTCGATCTCGAATCGCTGCACAAGGCGATTCGGGAATTCCGGCCCAATTCACATCGCGTCCCGTTCAGCAACCTCAGGCCATTTCATGATTCCATAGCTACGGTGCGTGATAAACGGGCGTCTTATTCCGTAATTGCGGAACTGCTGCAACAGCATGGCGTGAGGACCAGCCGGGCACGCGTGGCCGAATACGGACGCATCTGTCTGGAAGGCGGGAAATCACGCAGACGGCGGAAACGTGCGAGAACCGCGCCCGCCGTCAACATCCCAACTACGACTCAAAGTGCGCCCGCCGTCGTCACGACCGGCTTGCCAACCGCTGCGCCGCCGAACAATTTTTTCCCGCCACCAGAAAATAATTCCGCATCCAAGTCACGCAGGCCGCGCATTGCCAAAATTGAAATGATGAGTCCGGCAGAATTCAAAGAATTCAACGCCAGTTATCCGTCAGGAAAAACTTCCTCACCGTGACCACCGCTCGACGTCAGGCAATTGATTTCAGTGCCTGCAACCAAACCTCATTTCGATGCACCGGGACAATGCGCGGTGATTTTCGCGCCGGGAATCCACACAATCGTCACGATTTCTTGGTTGCTTGGTTTTACACATCGAATTTAATTCAGCACCATGATTCGATTTTTTTGGCGGCGACCGGATTGATTTTTGTCTCGGCATTTTGCCCGACGTTGCACGCGCTGCGCGAGGACGGCGTGTGGTTTGCCAATCATCACAGTGTTTTCCCACGTCGACCGAAGTGAACAACACGGTGCTGGCCAAGGGCGTTTTTCCGCAGTGCAACGGCATCTTGGCGAACAAGGGATTTCGCGCGGCGATTGATCCGTTGAAACCATTCGAATAATGACAAATGAGAATTTTTCGCGGCAAAATGAATGGTTGGCTTGGCCGCACCGTCCATGGCATCACCCTTCCGCTGATTCACCAAGACCGGCGTCACGGTTCCAACGTCACAGATCCCGACGGCCTATCCACGTCGCGACCCACTGCGTTTCCTCCGCTGACCAGCGCATGGGGTTGGCGCAGAACATAAGAATATAGACGCAAAGCCGCCTACCGGCGCAACGGGGAGTCGTGTAGTTTTGAATCAAGCCCGAAATCAAAAACCGCAAACGATTAATTGCCCGCACATAAATTTGCCGCGAACAAATCCAAGCCACCCCAACCAACCTCAACGAACATGAAATCTTGCTCCTTAAAAAAATTAACCGCGCTGCTCCGTCCGTTGAATCTGGCGGGCGCGGCATTTTGCCTGTGCCTCGGTTTGACGCCGTCCGCCCACGCCGTCAACACAACTTTGAATTACACCAACGTCGCGGATGCGTGGCTGACGTCGGCTTCGTGGTCGCCGGCAAACAACTGGAACAGCGGCACGGTAAAGACCAACGCCACCACGGCCGATGTGCGTTTGAATATAGGAACCAATACCACCGTCAACCGGGCGGTGTCGGTGACTTATGATGCCTCCATGGGCACGACTATTCTTAATAACGCGGGGGTCGCCACAATTGGGATGGTGATCGGTGCAGGTAACACAACCACCGGCGCAGTAACCATTGCCGGTGGGACGTTGGTGATTCAGAGCGGCACTGCGGCTGCTGGTGGTCTGCTCATAGGTAATCCTAACACTGCTGCGCAAAACCCCGCTGGGTCTGGGCAATCCTCATTGACCCTTTCCGGCGGCAATCTGGTCTTTACCAACGCCAACGGGAACGGATTCGGCGTAATGAGTGTAGGGTATCGCGGCGGTTCCACCAATGGGGGGACCAGTTTTGCGCAAGGCACCTTCACCATCGGCGGTGGTTCTACCGCCACGATTGAACGGACTTTCTTTGGCTTTACTGCAGCGGAAACTGGCGCGCAAAATACTGGCATCATCAACCTCAATGCAGGTGGCACGTTGAGCACACGGAATATTTCCGGACGGGATAGTGATGCCAGTCAGATGGCTTCGTTCTTGAACTTTAACGGCGGCACGTTGCGCGTGTTGGGAGCCAATGTCGCCGCGCCCACGGCAAATTTTATTCAGGACGCCGGAACTAATCTCACGGTAAATGTTCAGTCGGGCGGTGCCGTCATTGATACCGCTGGCTTTAGCCCCACCATCAGCAAAGGTTTGCTGAATGCTGGCGGCGGCGGTCTCACCAAGAACGGAATTGGCACGCTGACATTGAGCCAGACCAACACTTACACCGGCGCAACTGTGGTCAATGGCGGCGGTCTGTCATACATTTTGCCCATGAGCAGCAGCGCACTGACGCTGGCGAACGGCACGAGCAATTCCATCACGGTTAAAAATAATTCCTGGACGAACACCGTCACCAGCGTGACCAATGCCACCATCAATTTCGCGCTTGGCACGGTGACGGCGGTTCCGAGCACGACGACGGCAATCATCAAGACCGCCACGCTCAACGTCAGCGGCGTGAACGTCATCAACATCACCAGCGGTGCGGGGATTTCCGCCGGAGTCGTAAAGCTCATTGATTACACCAGCAGCGGCAATCGTTCGGGCGGCGGTTCCTTCGTCTTGGGCGCGTTGCCGCCGGGCACGCAGGCCACGCTGATTGATGGGCCAAACGATGTCAGCTTGAATGTCACCTTCTCCGTTCAAAATCTTATCTGGACGGCCTCGGTCAACAACGAATGGGCCACCAATGGACTGCTCAACTGGGACGCGGGCGTAAATGCCTACCAAGAGTATGCCAACGGAACCGCCGACATTGTGAACTTTACGGATGCTGCCGGAAGTTTCTACACGGTGAACTTGACGAACAATGTCAAACCGGCTGACGTGGTTTTTAGCCACACCACCCTTGCCGCCGTCACCTTGACTGGCGTGGGCCAGATTGTGGGCACGAATGGCATTACCAAGATCGGAAACGGAACCACGCTCTTGAGCGGCAGCAACAGCTTCTCCGGCGTGGTCTCCGTCAACAACGGGATTTTACAGGTGGACAACGGCGGCGCGCTTGGCTCCACCGCTGGCGGAACAACGGTGACGGGCACCGGCACTGTGACCATTGGCGACGGCTTTGGTGCCGGCACCACCGTCACGGGCGAAACCATCACTCTAAACGGCGCGGGCTTTGGCGGCTCGCTCGGGCAATTGCGCGGAAGCATTGATAGCGGAGCCAATGTGTGGGCTGGACCAATCGTCTTGGCCGCCAACAATGGCCGCATCGGCACGGATATCAACGGCAACATCACCGTGGCCGGGCCGATCACTGACAACGGAAGCAACTATATCGTGTTATACCGTCCGGGCAACGGCGGCACGATCACGGCTTCCAATTCTGCTCATTCATGTGGCGGAACCGCGACGTTTATGGGCAACGGTGCCGTCGTCAAACTGGGTGTGAACAATGGATTCTCAACGAACGTGCTGCTAGTCGGCGCGGGCACGGTTGACTTGAATGGTTTCAACCAGACCGTCAGCGGTCTATACGAATTTGTCGGCGGCGGGCCGGGCGTGATTCTGAACAATGGCGCGGGTGCCAGCACCCTGACCATCAACGTTACTGACACGAACGGTTTTGTTGCCACGGCGGCGATCCAAAACGGCAGCCAGCCGATCAGCGTGGTCAAGGAGGGCAGCGGCCGCCAGAGCTTGAATTCCACCAACGCCAATACCTACACCGGGAACACGATAGTGAACAACGGCGAACTGCGGCTCGCCACCACCTTGGGCAACACGGCGGTATCCGTGAATTCCGGAGCATCGCTCACGGTGAACGGTGCCGCCACGGTGGCCGGCACCATCACGGTGAATAGCGGCGGCACTCTGTCACCGGGTCTGCCCTTCGTCACCGGTGTGCTCACCAACACCAGCACTGTGACCCTGAACGCGGGCAGCACCAATTTGTTCAAAGTGGACGCCGCCACCAACCTCTGCGACCGGCTGGTCGCCAACAATATGAACTACGGCGGCACCTTGGTGGTGACCAACCAGGGCACCACGCCGCTGACAAACGGGCAGGTGTTCCAACTAGTGAGCGCCACCGCGCCGTCGGGAAATTATGCCAACGCCGCCAGCGTGACGATTCTGCCCGGCAGCACGGGAACCTTCAACCCCGCCACCGGCGTATTGACCGTCACGGCAGTGCCGGCCGCGCCGACCTTGAGCGCGATTCAATCCGGCGGCTCCTTGCAGTTCTCCTGGACACAGTTGAACGGCGTCTATCATTTGCAGGCGCAGACGAACAGCTTGAGCGTCGGCCTCGGCACAAACTGGGTCAACTATTTCACCGGCACCACCAACCCCGTGACCGTGCCGATCAGTGCGGCCAACGACTCGGTGTTCTTTCGTTTGATGGCGCCTTAATCGGGGTTGTGAATCCGGCTGGCAGGATTAGCCTGTCAGCCGGATTTGACCCTATCGAATTCCAATACATGAAACGTTCAGGAAAAAATTTTCCGCAAGTTAGTCGCCAACCACTCGCTCGTCACCGGGGCTTCACGTTAATCGAATTGCTCGTCGTCATCGCCATCATCGCGATTCTGGCCGCGATGTTGTTGCCGGCCTTGGCGTCGGCCAAGGAGCGGGCCAAACGCATCGCCTGCACCAACAACATCAAGCAGTTGACCCTCGCCTCCATCATGTATGCCGGGGACAATCAGGAACGTTATCAAAGCCTTGGCACCACCACGCCCTCGCCTTACCGGATGGCCCAGAAATTTCGGGACACCATGGTGAATGAATACCGCGTCACGCGGCCTTCGTTTTATTGCCAGTCCAATCCTGACTGGAACAAAGCCGATAACACGTTCTGGTATTATTCCGATGGAGTCACCCAGACGCTGCCGAGCGTGATGGGATATTTTTATTTTCCCGGAGAGGCTGCTTTCAATGACACTGCCCAAGTAAACACTTATTATCCGAACAACGGGGCGCTGCCGGGCGGCGACAATTTGCGCGCCCATCTGCCCGTGTTTGCGATCAAGAGCACGGATCGTCCTTACTACCCGTTGATTTGGACGGACATTAACCGGCAATATCTCAATGACTGGGGACGCGGCACGGATTTCAACATCCGTGGCGCCAATCATAGCAAAGGTGGTGGCAGTCCTCCGGTGGGCGCGAACGAGGGCTACATGGACGGCCACGTAGAGTGGACTAAATTTGAAAAATTTTCGACCACCCGGATGCAGTTCAGCGGCCTAAACCTGTTCTTCTACGGCGGGCGGGCGCAGTAGCATCGCCCGCGGTGCAGCTTTCATTGCCGCGACGACGAGTCGTTGCGGCGGGAAATCCCCGCCGTCGTTACCCGTCATTATTTTCGGACTCCCTTGCGGTAACGAAACGGGCTGGTCTTCAGATCCATGCGGAAACGGATGGCCATGTATTCGGGCGAGGTGAAGCCAGCAGCTTCGGCAACATCAGGAATGGACATCTGCGTTTCCGCCAGCAACTGTTTGGCGCGTTCCAAATGGACGCGGCGGATTTCGGTGGCGGGAGAACGGCCAAGTGCCTGAATAAATTTTCGCTCAAGGACACGCCGCGAGATGCCGGCGGCGCGGCATATTTCAAAAACTTGCAAGGGCTTGTTCGCGTTTTGCCGGATAAAGTTCAAGGCCTTGACCATGGTGGCATCGTGAATCGCCAGCGTATCCGTAGAATGACGCGTGATGATTTTACGCGGCGGAAAAAAAACCGGCCGCTTGGGCGGCTTGCCGCCGCGCATCATTTTATCCAGCAACCGCGCGGCTTCATGGCCGATCTGTTCGGCGGCCGTCCGGATGCCGGACATGGGCGTCTGCAACACTTCGCAAAGCAAATCGTCATCGCCGCCGCACAGCACGGCGACTTCTTCCGGGACCAGCAAGCCGGCGAGTTCCGCCGCGAACATGATTTCACGTCCGCTGCTGTAATTCCAGGTGAGCACGCCCACGGGTTTGGGGAGCGACTTCAGCCATTGCCCGAGCTGCGTCAGATCCGTGTTCCAGTCAATTTCCGCGCCTTGAACGGGTTCTTCCGCGTGCACGCTAATATCACCGCCCGCCGTCTTCACGGCTTGAATAAAAGCTTCCTGCAACTGGATGACGTAGCCCAGCCCGGTCAAACTGAAATACGCAAAACTTTTGAAGCCGCGATCCAAAAAATGTTTGGCCGCCAGACACGCGGTGGCATTCAAGTCGGTGCTGACGCGCGGAAAATCAATGCCGGGAATTTGAATGCCGGAAACATTCACCACCGGGATGCGCCGGGCCTTGAGGTCCGCCGCCAGGCGCGGATTGCTGATGCGCGCAATGATGCCGTCGCCTTGCCAGCCCGGGGGAACGCTCCACTGCTCCTCGACGCCGCGCGCCTCGATGAACATCTGCCAGCGCTCGTGTTTGCGGGTGTAATCATGGATGCCCGTGACAACGTGTCGTCCCCAGGAACTGGAAGTGTCCACGAGCACGGCTACGCGGGGAATGTTCCCGGGTTTAACAGCGACTTTGGCGGTGCGCGTGGCGGTCATGGGTGCTGGCGTGAATTATTAGAAAATAGACGCAAGGCAGGCTACTTCACAACGCCTATTTGCGGTAGTTTTGTTTCAAAGCAACCAAAGCAGCATCAACCCGGGGCAGGCGTAAACTGTCGGGCAAGCTGCATTGGTAAAAAATTTTATGGTAAATGTTGAACCTAGTATGGCGAAGCGACACTTGCTCCAGCGCGAGTTGAACTGCGATCTCGCTGTCATCGGCGGCGGGCTGGCGGGCGCGGGCTGTGCCATCACGGCGGCGCGGGCGGGACTCAAAGTGACTTTGATCCAGGACCGCCCGGTGCTGGGCGGCAACGCCTCCAGCGAAGTGCGGCTCTGGATTCTCGGCGCGACCTCGCACATGGGGAACAACAACCGCTGGGCGCGCGAGGGCGGCGTGATTGATGAGCTGCTCGTCGAGAACATGGCGCGCAATCCCGAGGGCAACGCGCTCGTCTTGGATACCGTGATCATGGAAAAGGTGGTGCAGGAAAAAAATATCACGCTGCTGCTCAACACCGCCGTTCACGATCTCGAAAAAAGTGACGCGGACACGATCAAATCCGTCCGCGCCTTCTGCGCGCAAAATTCCACCGAGTATCGCATCACCGCGCCGTTGTTCTGCGATGCGTCGGGCGACGGCATCGTCGGCTTCATGGCGGGCGCGGCGTTTCGTATCGGCACGGAAGCGCAGGCCGAGTTCGGGGAAAAGTTTGCGCCCACGAAGGCGAACGGTGAACTGCTCGGCCACTCGCTTTACTTCTATTCCAAGGACACGGGCCGTCCGGTCAAATACATCGCGCCGAGCTACGCGCTCGCGGACATCACCAAGATTCCGCGCTATCGCGATTTCAAATCCAACGATTCCGGTTGCCGGCTCTGGTGGCTCGAATGGGGCGGCAACCTCGACACCATTCACGAAACCGAAACCATCAAGTGGGAACTGTGGAAGGTCGCTTACGGCGTGTGGAATTACATCAAGAACTCCGGCAATTTTCCCGAGGCGGAAAATCTCACGCTCGAATGGGTGGGCACGATTCCCGGCAAACGCGAGAGCCGCCGCTTCGAGGGCGACCACATGATCATCCAGCAGGATTTGATTGAACAACGCCAGCATCCCGACGCGGTTTCCTTCGGCGGCTGGGCGATTGATTTGCATCCGAGCGACGGTGTGTTCAGCGAGAAACCCGGCTGCCAACAATGGCACTCGAAGGGCGTGTATCAAATTCCCTATCGCAGCCTTTACAGCCGCAACATCAAAAACCTTTTTCTCGCCGGCCGCATCATCAGCGCGTCGCACATCGCGTTTGGCTCCACGCGCGTGATGGCGACGTGCGCCCACAGCGGTCAGGCTGTCGGTCAGGCGGCGGCGTTATGCAAACGACACAACTTGAATCCGCGCGACATCACGGCGCGGCCTTACATCACGGAACTTCAGCGCGAACTCCTCAAGCGCGGTCAATACATTCCTGGCGTCGGGTTGGAAGACAACGACAACCTCGTTCACAATGCGTCGTTGGCCGCGAGCAGCGAATTTAATTTGGGCGAACTCAAGCCGTGCGGCGAAACGCGCCCGCTGGATTTCGCCCGCGCCATGATGCTGCCGGTGCAGGCCGGCCCGATGTCCAAGGTGACGCATCTCGTGGACGTGACGGCGGCCACCGAACTGGAATGTGAGCTGCGCGTGAGCAGCAAGCCGGACAATCACACGCCGGACGTGACGCTCAAGGCGTTCAAACTTTCGCTCAAACCCGGCGCGCGGCAAAGCGTGGTGCTGGATTTCGGCGCGGTCATTGACGAGCCGCGCTACGCGTTCGTCTGCCTGATGGCGAATCCGCACGTTGCGATTCACTTGAGCGACCAGCGATTGACCGGCGTGCTGGCCGTCTCGCAGAAATTCAATCGCGCCGTGGCCAAGACGCCGCGTCAAGACCCGCCGCCGGACAGCGGCATCGAGGCGTTTGAATTTTGGATTCCCGAACGCCGCCCCGGCGGAAAAAATTTCGCCTGCCAGATTTCGCCTGCGCTGAAAGCTTTCGGCGTGACGAATCTCACCAACGGTTTCGCGCGCCCCGTGCGCCAGCCGAATGCGTGGGTCGCGGCGTTCGAGGACGAGCAGCCTTGCCTGAAGCTGACGTGGTCCAAGCCGCAAAAAATTTCGCGCGTCGAGTTGATGTTCGACTGCGACTACGATCATCCGATGGAATCCGTGTTGATGGGGCATCCCGAGCGCACGATGCCGTTCTGCGTGCCGAACGTGGTGGTGTTGAACCCACGCGCCGTCCGCGATGCGAAGCCGGCGCAGCCCGTTGCCGCCACGGTGAAGGTTGTCGGCGCGAGCGGTTATGCGACGGAGCTGCTGCGCAAGAATGGCAACGGCAACGGTTCAGGAGAAACCTATCCGCCCGGCTTGCTCGCGCAGTTGGTGGACAATCATGAATCGCGCCGCGTGCTTGAATTTGCAACCCCGGTGACGACGGATTGTCTGGAGATTCACCTGACCGCGCCGAATGAATTCATCCCGGCGGCGTTGTTTGAAGTGCGGTGTTATGGATGATTCTCTCGCTGACATTTCGCGTTATGCAGCGTGCGCGTTCGAGACGCGAAAGCAACCAACACGCCGCAGCGGAATTACCAGATTTTAATTCCATGAGTGCTGCTCTGAAAATGAAGCTCGGCGTTTTCAATCCCAACGGGATTGTGTCATTTAGCCCAGGGTTGCCGACGCGGCGAGGCTACCCTGGGTGTCCGTCGCAAAAGGAATTCAACCCCAACGGGGTTGTATCGGTTGGTTCAGAGCGGATGCAACCCCGTTGGGGTTGAACAAATGATTGGATGCTGACCCAGGGTAGCTCGTGCCTCGCAACCCTGGGCTGACGGCTGGAATCCCTTTGGGATTCTTTCGGTGCAACGAGAATGAATTGAGAGTGAAATGAAGAATTGCCAGTCACAAAAAAAAACACGTCGCAGCGGGCTGATGCCTGTGCTGCTCACACTGGTTTTGCTAGGCGGGGCGCACATCGCCTTGGCCCGCGATTTGGCTGCCACCGGTGAGTTGCGGCAATCACTCAATGGCCGGTGGCAGTTCACCACCAACGGGGCGGCGGTTTCGACGGCGAACGCGAAGTGGGACGCCATCAACGTTCCGGGCAACTGGGATTTGCTGCCCGCGTATGCGAAGCACGTTGGCAAAGGCTGGTATCAGCGCACGTTCATCGTGCCGCCGGATTGGAGCGGCAAACACATTCGCCTGAAGTTCGATGCGGTGTATGAAACAGCGGAGGTGTGGCTGAATGGAAAATCGCTCGGCACGCATCGCGGCGGCTACACGCCGTTCGAGTTCGAGGTGACAAAGCAGTTGCAGGCTGGAGAAAACACCGTGACGGTCTGCGCGGACAACACGTTTCATCGCGGCGCGTGGTGGGCGTGGGGCGGCATCAGCCGCAGCGTGACACTCATCGCGAATGACGACGCGCGCATCGTCTGGCAGCACATCCGCAGCGAGCCGGAACTTTCAAGTAGGCGACGAGGTGACGAGTCGCAAACTGAAAAGAAATTAGAGACTCCTCACGTCGTCTCCTACAACGATGAGGTTATATGCAACGGCGCGAAAATTTTTGTGCGCTACAAACTCGCCAACGCGGGCGCAAAGCCGATGGAGGTTTCCCTCGCAGCGACGATTGACGGGACGAACGAATCCGCGCTGGCGAAAACGGTTTCCATTCCTGCGCACGACGAAGTGGAGGTGGAAACCGAAACCCGCCTGCCGAAGTCGCGCGTCCGGCTTTGGGATTTTGATCATCCGAATCTTTACCGGCTCTCGACGCAGCTTTCGGCGGGCGGAAAAATGATTCACGAACAGAGCGACCGCTTCGGCATCCGCAAAGTGGAGGTCACGAAAGATTCGTTACTGCTCAACGGCGAGCGGATTCGCGTCTGCGGCTTCAATCGCGTGAGCGATAGCAACGCCACCGGCAACACCGAGCCGGATTCGCTGGTGCATCAGGATGTGGACTTGATGAAGCGGGCGGGCGCGAATTTCGCCCGCATCATGCATTCACCTCAAGCGCCCAATCTGCTCGATTACCTTGACGAGAAGGGCTTCATGATTTTTGCCGAGATTCCGGTCTGGGGCGAAGGCGACCCCAACATGAAGCCCGGCAATCCGCTCACTCAACAGTGGATGCGGGAGATCATCGAGCGGGATTACAACCATCCGTGCATCATCGGCTGGAGCGTGGGCAATGAACTCAAACAACATTACAACTACGTTGACTCGATGATCCGGTTCACACGCAAACTCGATCCGCATCGCCTGCTCAACTACGTCAGCTTCACCGGCTCGAAATCTTTTCCGACCAACGATCCGATCTCCGTCTGCGACCTGCTGATGCATAATACCTACGGCGGGAACAATGGCGTGCTGGCGGAAAACTTGCGCGGCAAATGGCCCAACTTACCGATCTTTTTTTCCGAGTTCGGCGCGAGCCAGATCGGAGTAGGGACGAATGCCCTCATTCCCGGTATGGACAAACGATTTCATCCGTTGGAAAAATTGCCCTACGTCATCGGCGTTTCCGTTTGGACCTTCAACGACTATCGCAG
This sequence comes from Limisphaerales bacterium, assembly GCA_043749955.1. GTDB lineage: Bacteria > Verrucomicrobiota > Verrucomicrobiia > Limisphaerales > UBA11358 > UBA11358. The sequence goes on from JAYVCM010000507.1 coordinate 13,646, forward strand.
CAACTACAAAGGCACGCCGCCATCCGGCAACCGCGAGTGGGGCGTGGTGACGGTGGATCGTCAGCCCAAGCCGGCTTACTGGCAGATGCGGGAACTGTTCAGTCCGGTGCATTCGCTTACCGTGAGCAACGGTATCATTCGCGTCACACCGCGACGCGCGGATGAGATTCCCAGCTACACGTTGAGCGGTTACAAAGTGAAATGGGACGGCGGCGAAATCGAGTTGCCCGACTTGAAACCGGGCGATCCCGTTTGGACTTCGGATGTGAAAATCAAACCCGGCACGTCCGTGAAATTATTTTCCCCCACGGGCTACGACATGGCGGAGAGCGAATGAAAAAAATATTTCCAGGAGCGGATGGAGTCTGCGTGGCGCTGGCATTGTTTTGTTCCGGGCAACTCATTGCGTCAGCGGCCACGGACGACAACGAAGCCATTCTGAAGCGCAACGCCGCCGAACAAGCGGCGGCGTTGAATCAAGATCCCGGCGGCGCGGACAAGAAAGCGTTGCTGGAGGAGCGTAGAAACCGGCCGATCGTCGCTGGCATCGCAGGGCAGCGCAACGCGCATCCGGACGCGCAGTGGTTTGGCGACGCGTCACTGGGGTTATTCCTGCACTGGGGCATTTCGTCGGCGCACGGCGGCATTGATCTGTCGTGGCCGATGGTGACGAACATGGGCACAGGTTTGAAAATCAAGCCGGCGGAATACTGGAAGCTCGCCGAGCAATTCAAAGCGGAACACTACGATCCGAATCTCTGGCTTGCGGCGGCGAAGGACGCGGGCTTCGATTACGCCGTGCTCACCGCGAAGCATCACGACGGCTACACGCTCTGGCCGACGGAAGCTTCGGAGATCGGCGTGCGCACGTCGCTGCCGGGACGCGATCTCGTAAAGGAATATGTCGCCGCCTGCCGCACCAACGGACTCAAGGTGGGTTTTTATTTCTCCGGCCCGGATTGGTTCAAGGACCGAAACTACCGGTCGTTCAATTACCGCAGCGAGGGCGGTGGCAATTCTTCGCTGCCGCCGATTCCGGGTCGTCCCGACCTAGACATGGACTGGCAGCCGATGAAATTGCAGAAGATGCCCGATGACGTGCGCGCCAAAATCCAGCGCGAGAATCGGCAGGAACTGACCGAGCTGCT
>JAYVCM010000508.1:0-8201 GCA_043749955.1 Limisphaerales bacterium
GGATTTCTGGATGCAGCCCGGCGACAAGCTGCTGCCGCAATTCACCGTCCACGCCCGCGACTGGTTCGAGGGCCAGCCCATCGGCCGGACGGCGAAGGAGCTGTGGGATAAAGGTTATGCGTTCGACTACGTTTCCGACGCGCAGTTGAAAACGGCGAAAGTAGTGAACGGAAAAATCCAGATGCCCGGAGGAAAATACCAAGTCATCATTGTGCCGGAGTGCAAATACATTCCGCTGGAAACTTTCAAACAACTGTTCGCTTTGGCAAAGAAAGGAGCACGGATAGTTTTCGTGAACGACCTACCCAAAGATGTTTCGGGCTTGATGGACATCGAAAAAAGGCGATCCGAATTTAGCAAAATTAAATCCAATCTTGTTTTTCAAGAACTGAAAAAACCTGAATGGCATTTGGGTTTTTTGAGGAGTGCCAGACTCGGTGAAGGAGTTATTCAGTGCGGAGATAATTTTTTGGATAACATTGGCGTAGAAGCTGGTTTCGCAAACACCGGACTATCCTACGTTCGACGTTCAGATGCGGATGGTTGGAATTATTTTATCGCCAATCGCACCGAGACGAATTTTGATGGCTGGATTTCGCTTGATCGCCTCGGCTCGACTAGCTCAATGATTCACGAGCTTGTTTTAATTCTCGATCCGATGACGGGCAGTTATGGCATTGCTGATCAAAATAAACTTGAAGCAGTCCACCTCCAATTAGCTGCAAGAGAATCTCGGATTGTTCGCACGTTCCGCCACAAAAAAACTTCTGGCCCGGCTTGGAATTATTGGCAGACCAACGGCCAGCCGGTTGAAATCGCCGGCGCGTGGAACGTGAAATTCATCCTCGGCGGCCCGACGCTGCCGGCCGATTTTCAAACCGCCCGGCTCGCCTCGTGGACGACATTTCCCGACACGAACACGCAAGCCTTCGCCGGCACGGCGAAATATGAGACGACGTTCGACGCGCCGCCGCGTAGCGGCGACGCCTCGTCGCCGAAGAGTGTTGGCGACGCCCCCGTCGCCAGTGAGTCTGCCGACAAATTGACGTCCAACAAAACCGGCGACGAGGGCGTCGCGGCCACCCAACTGCGACGAGGCGTCGCAGCTACGCACTTCGAAATCGCCCTCGGCGACGTGCGCCAAAGCGCGCGGGTGCGCGTGAACGGCAAGGATTACGGCACGCTCATCACGCCGCCGTTCCGCGTGGTCGTGGACAATCTGAAACCCACCGGCAACACGCTCGCAGTGGAAGTCACCAGCGTCGCCGCCAACCGCATCCGCGATCTGGACCGACGCGGCGTGAAATGGAAAACTTTCCGCGACATCAACATCGTGGACCTGGGCTACAAACCTTTCGACGCCTCCAACTGGCCGCTCACGGATTGCGGTCTGCTCGGCCCGGTGACATTGACGCCGGTGACCGCCAAATGACGGAGCGCCCGTCCCCGGACGCAGCAACGTCCGAATGGATGGCGGCTTTCGGTTTGCCAAAGAGCAAGGCCTGATCACATTGCTGCGCCCGGGGACGGGCGCGCTCCACTGGCGAGTGAACTTTTATCATGTTGTTTTGCAACTCCTGTTGGGTGACAGCCTGCGTTTGCAGCCTTACATTGCTCCAGATTCCATTACCAGAGATTCATCATGCGTTCTGTCTTTCGTTTCTTCCGCGCGGCAGCCAGTGTTGCCACGCTGACGGTTTTTTGTTCCAACGGATTTTCCCAGACTCCGGCTTTTCCCGGCGCGGAAGGCTTCGGCAAGTTCGCCACCGGCGCGCGCGGCGGCACGGTCTATCACGTCACCACGCTGGCGGATTCCGGCGCGGGTTCGTTCCGCGATGCGGTGAGCGTGGCGAATCGGACGGTCGTCTTCGACATCGGCGGCGTGATTGATTACCAGTCGCCGCGTTACGCGCCGAAGTCGAGCATCACCATCGCGGGGCAGACCGCGCCGGGCGACGGCATCACGATTTACGGCAACGGCCTTTCCTTCTCCGGCGCGAACAACATGAACTGCCGCTTCATCCGCGTGCGCGAGGGCATCAACGGCGACAGCGGCACCGACGCGATGGGCATTGCGAACGGTCACGACATGATTTTTGATCACGTCTCCGTCTCGTGGGGGCGCGACGAAACGTTTTCCGTCAGCGGCAGCATCACGAACATTTCCATCCAGAGCTGCGTCATCGCGCAGGGGTTGCAGACACATTCGGCGGGCGGTCTGATCCAGGCGGACGGCGGCGTGAGCATTTTGCGCTGCCTCTACATTGACAACGACACGCGCAATCCGAAGGTGAAATTCAAAAACGAATACGTCAACAACGTGGTCTATGACTGGGATGCGTTCGGTTACAACATGGGCGGCGATTCCGCCGGCGATTCCTACGTCAACGCGTTCAACAATTATTTCGTCAACGGCCCGCTCGGCGGCTCGCCCGCGTTCTCCGGCGGCAATTTGAATTTCCACATCTACGCCACGAACAACTGGCAGGACTCCAACCTCAACGGCGTTCTCGATGGCGCCATCATTCCGCTCGCCAGCTACGGCCCGATGGACGCGCAGGCCGCGCCGTATGCGTATGCGATCACGAATGCGTATCCGCCGCTCACCGCGCTCAAAGTCGTCGTCAGCGACGCCGGCACATCGTGGAAACGCGACGTGGTGGATGAGCGGATGATCACCGAGCTGACGTCCTTCGGAATCTTGGGTGAAACGGTGAACAGTGAATTTGAAGCGCCGATGAACGGTGTCGGCACGGTCAGAAACGGAACGCCTTACCTCGACACCGATCAGGACGGGCTGCCGGATTTTTGGGAAGCGGCACTCGGCATGGCCACCAATGCCGCGAACAACAACGACGCCAGCGCGGGCGGCTACACGAAGCTCGAAGATTATCTCAACTGGCTGGCCGACCCGCACGGCATCGCGCCGACGAACACGACGGTCAGCGTGGAGCTGCGGCAGTTCACGCGCGGCTTCACGAACGGCAGCCCGGTCTATTCGCTCGCCAACGCCACGAACGGCACGGTCACGCTGGTCAACGGCCACGTCGCGCGCTTTGTGCCGGCGGCGAACTGGAACGGCCCGGCGGGATTTCAATTCACCGTGACCAACAATGACGGCAGCACGCTGACGCGCCCGATGAATTTGTTTTTCACTCCGGTGGCACAAGCTTTCACGCCCATCTGGCGCGGCGATGACCTCACGAACAACTGGAGCGACGGCGGCGATCTCAACTGGTTCAACGGCCAGTCGCTGCTGTTCCCGTTTCACAACGGCGACGGCGTTTTGTTCGACGGCACCGGCTCGGCGAGTCCGTTCGTGAATCTCGTCGGCGCATTGCAGCCCGCGCTCGTCACGTTCGACGCGGCGAATAATTTTACCTTTGGCGGCAGCGGCGCGCTGACGGGCACGATGGCTTTGAACAAGACCGGCACCGGCACGCTCACGCTGAACAATACAAATAATTTCACCGGCGCGACGACCATCAGCAACGGCACGCTGCTCGTGAACGGCAGCCTGCCGAACAGCGTGGTCACGGTGAAAAGCAGCGGCACGCTCGGCGGCAAGGGCAGCGTCAGTCTCGCCCCCAGTTTGCAAATCAGTTCCAAGCTCGCCCCCGGCGGCGTGGGCAGCCCCGGCACGCTCACGTTTTCAAACGGCCTGACGCTGCCTCACGCCATCACGCTGCGCTTTGACCTCTCCGACGATCCCACCGGCACGGTCAAGACCAACGACCAGATCATCGTGAACGGCGCGTTGACGGCCACCGGCACCAATTACCTCCGCGTGACCCTGCCGAACGGCCCGCTGCTGGATGGCGTTTACTCGCTGATCAAATACACCACCTTCACTGGCGGCCTCACCAACTTCGTCCTCATCAATGCCAACGGCGTGCTCACCAATCCGCCCGGACAGATCGCCATTCACGTCAAAAATATCCGCATCCCCGCCGGCTTGAAGTGGGCCGGCAACAGCGTGAACAACAACTGGGACAACGCCACCACCACCAACTGGCTCAACGGGGTGACGCCGGATGTGTTTTATTTTTTCGACTCGCCGGTCTTCGACGACAGCGGCTCGACCAATCCCGCCGTGAATCTCATCGGCGCGTTGACGCCGCAATCCGTCACCTTCAACGCCACGAAAAATTACACGCTGGCCGGCAGCGGAAAAATTAGCGGCTACGGCCCGCTCATCAAAACGAATTCGGGCACGCTCACGATTCTCACCACCAACGATTACGCCGGGCAGACGGTCATCGGCGGCGGCGTGTTGAGCATTCCTGTTTTGCCCAACGCCACCGTGCCCAGTCCCGTCGGCGTGGTGGAGGAGGACATTGATAATTTGTTCTTCACCGGCGGCACGCTCCGCTACACCGGCGGCACCGGCAGCACTGATCGCAAGCTGACGCTCGGCGCGCAGGGCGGGACGCTCGAAATCACCAACAGCGCCGCCGTCCTGACATTGAACAACGCCATCACCGGCAGCGGCGCGCTCGTGAAGACCGGCGCGGGCCGGCTGGATTGCGCGACCGCCGGGAGCTACACCGGCGGCACCATCATTCGCGGCGGCACGCTGCGGCTGGTGAGCAACTCCGGGTTTGGCAGCGGCGCGGTCACGCTCAACGGCACGACCGACAGCGCCACGCTCCGTTTCGGCGGCGACGGCCAGACGATCAACAACCCGCTCACCGTCACCGGCACGAACAATTTTGTCCTGCTCGCCGGCAACGACACGGTGATGAACCTGACCGGCGACGGCACGCTGCACATCATCACCAACTCCGGCACGGTGTTCACGATGGCCGGCAACATGAACGGTTTCAGCGGCACCCTCGCCGCCGATGCGATACAAAACGTGCGGTTCAATCCCAGCACCGGCAGCGGCAACGCCCTCTTCGACCTGGGCAACAAAACCGTGCTGCTGAACAACCGCAACGGCGGCCTCACCATCCAGCTCGGCGCGCTCATCGGCGGCAGCAGCGTGACGTTGCAGGGCGCATCCTCGGCGAACAGCCTCACCACCTACGTCATCGGCGGGCGGAATCTCGACACGATGTTCGCGGGAAAAATTTCCGAGGTCATCCCCGCGCGCACGGCGGCCATCACCAAAACCGGCAACGGCACCTTCACGCTCACGGGCGCGAACACGCACACCGGCCCGACCGCCGTGAACGGCGGCACGCTGTTCGTCAACAACACCAGCGGCAGCGGCACGGGAACAAATTATGTCACTGTGAACGACGGCGGCACGCTGGGCGGCACCGGATTTATTTTCGGGCCGGTGACGAATTACAGCGGCGGAACCATTTCGCCCGGCAGCAACGGCGTGGGCCAGCTCACGCTGAAAAGCAATCTGTTCTTGAGCGCGGGTGCGGCGGTGAATTTTGATTTGGGAACGAGCAGCGACAAACTCGTGGTCTCGAACGCGCTCGTGCTGAACGGCACGTTCAACGTGACGAACGCCGCCGGCTTCGGCGCGGGTTTTTACACGGTGATGACTTATGGCGGCACGTTGAGCGGGGCGTTGCCCGTCATCGGCACCAAGCCCAACGGTTACAGCGTGACGGTGAACACCAACACGGCCGGCCAGGTGCGCCTGCTCGTGCAAGTGCAGACGCCGCCGGTGTTCGGCAGCATCGTCCTGACGAATGGCAACGTGATCTTCAGCGGCACCGGCGGGCCGACGAATGTTCCCTATTACGTTTTGAGTGCGACGAATCTCGCGCTGCCGCGCACCAACTGGCCGCGCCTCGCCACGAACCAGTTCAGCGGCAGCGGCGGATTCAGTTTCACCAACAGCGTGAACGGGAACAATCCGCAGACGTTCTATTTGCTGCAACTGCCCTGAATTGTAGGCGAAGAGGTAACGCATCGGTTCCCCTTGGCGTAGTGGCACAGACGTCCCGCCTGTCAGTTTTTCAAGTCTCGTTAGAAAAAAATTCTCCGCACGTTCGGCCAAAGCCAGCTTGTGAATTCAGGCGGAACCTTCTTGGCCGTCAATTACCACACTTTGCAAAGTGTGGTATTGACCACAATTTCAAAGGTTTTTTTGGGTGAGATGGAGTCAATTCCCCAGCGGCTTGGCCGTGGACACATTCGGACTCGCCGGCATTTCAAACGTCTTCACTTCATCTGGCTTCGCCGGATCAAAATTTCCAAAATCGTCCGTGATGGATTTCGCGAGCGGTAGTTTGTTTTCGCGGATGCCGTTCACCACGCACTTCGCCAGTTCGTAGCTGCCGTAATTGTTGTGATGCGTGCCGTCTTGAAACGCCTTGTCCACGTCCGCCTTGAGCGCGCGATAAAACGTCCGGCTCATCGCGTGCAGATCTATCAGCGCGCACTTTTCTTCCGCCGCCACGTCGCGCACCGTTTGCGGATAACCGGCGAGCGTGTCCTGCTCCACACCGCTCTTGCGCTCCATCGAAGTCACCAAGACCGGCGTGCCGCCGAGTTCGCGCGTGCGGGCGACAATTTTTTTCAAGTTCGCCCTGTAAGTTTCCAGCGCGTTGGTCGCCTTGTCTTTCATGTCGTTGTGCCCGAACTGCACGAACAGATAATCGCCTGATTTCATCAGGCTGAAAACCTTGTCGAAGCGTTTCGCGCCGAGCGAACTCTTGATGCTCTCGCCCGACTCCGCGTAATTCGCCACCGCGATTTCCGGCTTCAAAAAGCGCGGCAGCATCTGGCCCCAACTGTTCCACGGCTCGGCCGATTGATCGCATACGGTCGAGTCGCCGGTAATGAAAATGGTCGGCACCTCCACGCTTTGAATCTCCAGCGACGCCAGGCCCGGATGCGCGCCGTTAAATTCCAAGGTCAGCTTCTCGTCCCAGTCCATCATCTCCGTGTCCCGCTCGCGTGGCTTGAGGCGGACGTGATTGCTCTCGGAAATTTCCGGCGTGCGGACATTGGCAATGAACGAGCGCACGGTGCTTTTCCCCGCCGCGGTGGAGATTTTTTCCAGCATCAGGCGGCGCAATTCGGATTTGACCGTGACGGTGGATTCGCCGACGAACATGGCGGTGGCCTTGTAATTTCCTTCCGGCAATTTTGTGGAAAAATAAAACGGCTGGTCGCTCACCGCCGCGTCATTCGTGGTTTGAACCGTGGCTCCAGGTTCAAAACCAAAACCCGCGGCGGCGGAGTAAAGATTCGCAGGCGAAATCTGCGTCCAGCCGGACTTGGGCTGGTCGCCGCCGAAATCGAATTTGAAATTTGTTTCGGCGCTGCCCGCGTTGGCGGCCAGCGCAATCCCCATGGCAAGAAGGTTGAAAGTTTTCATGGTTAAATTATTTGGCGGGGGCATTGGTTGAATTGATTTGAGCAGTCGGCGTGTAAATTTCAATCGCCTGACCTTTTTCCGAAAGGAATTTTTCCAGCGGCTTGCTTGGCAAACTTTTCAGCCCCGCGATGACGCACGCGGCATTGGTTTGCGCGCCTTCGTCCGTCGTGTGCGTGCCTTTGTCGGCGAACAGCGTTTCCACCTTTTCGCGCCCGATTTTTTTGTAGGTGTCGGTGACGACCAGCGTGAGATCCAGGAACAGGGCGTCATTTTTCTTCGCCACTTCCGCGTCCCAGCCGGCCAGCGCCTCAAAATCGCGGCCGTTCTCCCAGCGCTGCTTGTGCGGAATCGGAGCGCACACGATCACCGTAGCGCCCTTTGTTTTCGCGTCCGAAACGAACTTCGCCATATACCAGCCAAATGTGTGGACGAGTTCGCTCGTGCCATCGGGTTTCGGATCGTCCACGGTTTCGTCGCCAATGCCTTTGCCGTCAGGCCGCCGTTTCATCGCGGGATCACCGATGCGGCCCTGGTCGTTGTGGCCGAATTGAATGATGACAAAATCGCCGGGCTTCACCTGTGCCGCAACCTTGTCCCAGCGGCCTTCGGTGAAATAAGTCCGCGCGCTCCGCCCGCCGATGGCGTGGTTGACGACGTTGATTTTTTCCGTGTCAAAGAATGGCGTGATGCGCTCGCCCCAGCCGAACATCCCTTTGGTGCCGCCGCTCTTCACCGTGGAATCGCCGACAATGTGCAATGTAGGCAGCGCGGCGTCATGAATTTTTTCAACCGCGACTTTGGACGCGTCCATCACGGGCCGCTCGTCCTCGGCGGCGCGGAGCAGTCCGGTGACGGCGAGCAAGGCGGCCACCACCAGGCGGAGCGCCGGTCTCCGACCCGGCGCGTTGGTGAA
>JAYVCM010000509.1:0-9983 GCA_043749955.1 Limisphaerales bacterium
GGCGTCCCGCGCGAAAACCTCCTCTGCGAATACGGCATGAGCGAGTTGAGTTCGCAGGCCTACGACTCCATCCTCCATCCTCCATCCTCCATCCTCCATCCTCGCGTTTTTAATTTCCCGCCGTGGGCGCGCGTGCAAATCATTTCTCCCGAAACCGGGCGCGAGGTGGCCGAGGGCGAAACCGGCCTCATCCGCATTTTTGATCTGGCGAATGTTTTCTCCGTCGCCACCATCCAGACGGAAGATCTTGGCATCCGTTGCGGCGACGGTTTTGAATTGCTGGGCCGCGCGCAACTGGCCGAGCCGCGCGGCTGCTCGCTGATGACGGCATGAAATCGCAAATCCAAAATCGTAAATCGTAAATTTTGTGAACCTGCCAGACTTTTTCTTCGCCGACCTGCCGCCGGAGGCAACGTTGTCGCCCACGATGATCGCGGCGGCGTGCGACACGCTGAAGCGCAACCGCGTGAAATACCTGCTGCCGCGCACGACCGACGACATCGTGAAAATCCTCTGCGAAGTCGCGGCGGAATGGTTGCAGCCGGAAAACCATTTCCGCAAGCTGGCGCTGCAATCCGCCGTTGGAGTTCAAGCTTCAGCTTGTTCATCGGACACGCTAAAGCGTGAACTCCAACAGGCCGGCGTTCCGGGCGCTGGTTTTTCCCGCGAAACTTTGGCGCGCGGACTTGATGGTTTTTTCCGCCAGTTCACGCCAGAAAATTTCCAGGCGCTGCTGGAACAGGAATTCGGCGATGCCGCGCCAGTGACGAGTGCTGCTTGCTGCGTGAACAGCAGCGGCGATGCACCGCATCACGCATCACGCATCACGCATCACCTTTGGCGCGGCCCGGATTTCCTCGTCCACATCGCCGCCGGCAATCTGCCCAATCCCACGCTGATGAGCCTCACCCTCGGTTTGCTCACGCGCTCGGCCCAGTTCGTGAAGTGCGCAAGCGGCGCATCGCTGCTGCCCCGGTTGTTCGCGCATTCCATTTACCACGCCGACCCGAAGCTTGGCGCCTGTTTTGAAATCGCCGAATGGCGCGGCGGAAATCGTGAGCTGGAAAACGTGCTGTTCGCCGAAGCCGATTGCGTGACGGCCACGGGCAGCGATGAAACACTCGCGGCCATTCGCGCGCAGTTGCCGGCGCACGTCCGCTTTCTCGGCCACGGCCAGCGCGTGAGCTTCGGTTTCGTGACTCGCGAGGTTTTGCGCGAGGAGGAGATTGGAAGAATTGTTTCCGCCGCGGCGGACGACGTGATTGCGTGGGATCAAAACGGCTGCCTCTCGCCGCACGTCATCTACGTCGAGGAACGCGGCGCGGTGGAATCGGACAAGTTTGCGGAATTGCTCGCCGTCGAGCTGGCCAAGCGCGAAGCCAGCGAGCCGCGCGGGAAAATTTCCGTGGAAGAATCCGCCGCCATCGCGTCGCGCCGGGCCGTTTACGAGACGCTCGCCGCCCATCGCGCCGACGCGAAAATCTGGGCGAGCCAGAATTCGACCGCGTGGACGGTGGTGTTTGAACACGACGTGCGCTTCAAGTTTTCGTGCCTGAACCGTTTTATTTTTGTGAAGCCGGTGCCGGATATGGCGGCGGTGATGCAGGGCGTGGATGAGATTCACGGAAAAGTTTCCACCGTGGGCATCGCCGCGCCGCCGGAGAAGATGCACGATCTGGCGCTGCGATTCGCGCGCTGGGGCGCGACGCGTATCTGCCCGCTCGGCCAGATGCAGAACCCGCCGCTGACCTGGCGGCACGATGGCCGGCCCACGCTCGGTGACCTGGTGACGTGGACAGATTTTGAAACGTGATGCGTGATGCGTGAACAAATCGTTTGTCACGCATCACGCATCACGCATCACGAATTTATGAAAATGGAATTAAGAAAAACGTTTCAGTTTGAGGCGGCGCATTTGTTGCCGCATCTGCCGAAGCACCACAAATGCCGCCGGCTGCACGGCCACAGCTTCAGCGTGGAAATCGTCGTGGCGGGCGAGTGCGATGCGAAGCTCGGCTGGCTGATGGACTACGCGGACATCTCCGCCGCGTTCAAACCGCTCTGGGAAAAGCTGGATCATTACTACTTGAACGAAATTCCCGGACTGGAAAATCCGACGAGCGAAGTGGTCGCCGTGTGGATTTGGAAAAAGCTGAAACCAAAACTGCCGCTGCTTACGGAAGTCGTCGTGGCCGAGACCTGCACGGCGCGCGCGGTTTATCGCGGTGAGCAATGAAAAGGTTGACGGGAGCCATCCGTTTCGTTTAACGAATGGCCGGGAACAAACCATTAACTTGAGATAACACATGGGAAATACAACTGACAAGACAATCCAGTCCATTGACCAGGTAAAAAACAAGGTCATTGATTTTTTGACCGGCTACGGTTTTCAAATCGTCGGGGCGCTGATCATTCTGGCCATCGGCGTGATGGTGGCGTGGTGGCTTGGCCGCGTGCTGAATGGGTGGTTGGAAAAGAAGCACGTCGAGCCGCCCATCCGAATGCTGGCCGTGCGCGTGATCCGGCTGCTGGTGTTTGGCCTGACACTGGTGCTCGTGCTCGACAAAAGCGGCGTGCCCATCGCGCCGATGATTGCCGGCATCAGCGTGGCGGGCGTGGGCGTGGGCCTGGCCATGCAAGGCGTGCTGGGCAATCTGGTCGCCGGATTGACGATCATTTTCACCAAGCCGTTTCGCGTGGGCGAATACATCGAAGTCGTCGGCGTGAGCGGGCAGGTGAAGCAGATTGAATTGTTTTCCACGATGCTGGTGCATTCCGACCTGTCGCGCGTCATGGTTCCCAACCGGAAACTCGTCGGCGAAATTCTCCACAACTACGGCCACATCCGGCAGCTGGAATTGAGCGTCGGCGTGGCTTACGGAACGGACCTGGCCAGCGCGCTGAAAATTGTCCGCGACATTCTCACGGCCAGCCCGCGCGCGCTCAAAGACCCGGCTCCCGTCGCCGGCATCGCGGCTTTGGGCGATTCGGCCATCCAAATCATGGTCAGGCCGTGGACGGCAGTGGCCGATTACGGCCCGGCGCAGATGGAAATTTACGAAGCCATCCTCAATCAATTCCGCGCGAACAAAATTGAGATCCCCTTCCCCCAACGCGAAGTGCGGATGCTCAACCGCGTCTAGCGCGTTCAGTGGTTTTAATCACGCTTTGAATTTTGCGTGGCGCTCGGAAACGAAATCCCAGTTCACGACGTTGAACCATGCGCCGATGTAATCCGCGCGCTTGTTCTGGTATTTCAGGTAGTAGGCGTGCTCCCAAACGTCGAGGCCGAGCAGCGGAGTGCGCCCGGCGCTCAACGGCGTGTCCTGATTCGGCGTCGGTTCGATCTTCAATTGCCTGCCGTCGAGCACCAGCCAGGCCCAGCCGCTGCCGAATTGTCCGAGCGCGGCCTTGGTGAAATTATCTTTGAACGAGCTGAAACTGCCGAAGCTGGTGTCAATCGCCTTGGCCAGTTCACCCGCCGGTTCGCCGCCGCCGTTTTTCTTCATCATCTGCCAGAAGAGCGAATGGTTGTAATGACCGCCACCGTGATTGCGGACGACGCCGCGGATTTTTTCAGGAACGGAATTCAAATCCTTGAGCAAGTCCTCGACGGATTTTTTGCCGAGGTCGGGAAATTCAGCAACAGCCTTGTTCAGATTCGTGATGTAAGCGGCGTGATGTTTGTCGTGATGAATCTGCATCGTCTGCGCGTCAATGTGCGGTTCGAGCGCGTCGAAGGCATAAGGCAGCGGCGCAAGCGTGAACGGGCCGCTTGGCGGCGCGGCGGCGGGCGGCGCAGAATTTGGCTGGGCGATCGCACCGGGTAGAGTTGCGAGAGCAGCGCTGGCGAGCGCGGTGGTTTTAATGGCTTGGCGTCGGGTCATCATAATTTTTGGTGGGTTGCGTTGGTTTCGACACGGACAACATGAAATGGTTCAACGTTTATCACGGACAATTCCAGCCGGCGGCGGTCACTTGCGCGGTTTCGCTTGCAGTTCATGATACGGCTGGTGTTTCTGATACAATGCCAGCAATTCACGGTTTCTCTGAAGCAAATTCGTCTCCCCGTTTTTCACCGCCTGTTCGCAGGCTTGTTGCGCCGTCAAAATCGCCTCGTCAAACCGCCCCGCCTCTGCGTAGGCCGCGGCCAAAGTGCCGACCATGATGGTTTGCTTATACTGCGTGCGTTGGCAGGCGTCTTCAGCAAGTTTCACGGCAAGCGTCCCATTTCTATTGGTTGCCTCCGGACTCGTGGCGAGCGCCCAAGCCAGATTGTTGTTTTCCGCCGGCTCCGGCGGCGTCAATTTCACACTGGCCAGGAAACTTCCTCCTGCGAAAACCAGCAAGGCACCCATCATCAGGCCATAGCGGCCTTTAGTCGCATGAGTTGTCCGGTCAATTTTACTGCTGCCAGGCAATCGTTCCGGCACGGCGGCGGGGTCTTGACGAATCTTTATGCGTTGAATAATCCGCTTGCCCAGGGCGATGCCGGGGAGTTCAAACAGTTTATACCACAGGAAGCTAAACGGAATTACGACCAGCCAGCCAACGAGAACAAACAAGAACGCAATTGGAGCCAGCCGGTATTCCGCTGGAACAACCCAATTGATCGCATAGGAACAAATATTAAGCAGTGGCTGATGCAACAGATAAATGCTGTAGCTCCACAGACCGATTTTACCAAGAGCAGCCAGTGAAAATGACGGAGCTTTGGTTTCAGGTTTGGCCCGGCATAAAAACTTGCTGGCAACCACCGCGGTCACCACGGCAAACAATAAAAACCGGAAAGGATAGAGTGGTTTTACAAAGTAACTGACCGTCGCCAAGGCGAGCCACCAGAGCGCGGAAGTTTTTGCAAACGGCGGCGGCTGATTTTTTAAGAACGCATCCGCGATAAAAGCGCCCAGCGCCCAGCTGAACCAGTAACCCAATGGCGAACTGGAAAACAGCCAGGAGATGTGTCCGCCGACCGTGTTTGCTGCTTCCGCCGTTTGGATCACCCCGTCCATGCCGCGTATCAGCAATTCGCATCCTGCCAGAATAATCATCGTTCGACGCCACCCAAGTTTGGCAACCAGGACCAGCAATACAGGATACAGCAAATATAATTGGGCTTCTACCGCCAGACTCCAAAACGACGCGTTGATTCCAAAGAATGTTAAGGGATGAAAATTATGAATGAGAAATAAATGGGTTAACAGCTGCATCCAGACTTGCTGGCTGTGGAAGTTCAACCGGAAATGTTCCATGTCCAGCAACGCGAAAAAAAACAGGGCTACAAGATATGCCGGGTAAATGCGGAAGATTCGTCTGATGAAAAAATCACCCCACCGCTGTCCCTGCTGTTGAAAACTCATGTGAATGCAAAACCCGCTGACAATAAAGAAAATTGGAACACCCGCCTGCCCAAAACTCACCGGAAGGAAACAAAGGAATGAAACCGGGCCGGAAAAATCCCGGAACCAACCCTTCCAGGGCAGTTCATCGTATCCATAGACCGCGCTGAGCGTATGGACAAGCAATACCGCTATAATGGCAATGCCCCGGAGATGATCTAGTAGTTCAACATGTTTGACGGGACTTTTCATTGAATCCTCGCATTACAAACAGTAGAAAGTTGTGCGCGGCGGCAGCTTTTTCGGGATCGCAGCCATATTTTTGTCGTTGGGGCGGAGAATGTCTGTTCACGGATTCTTCCCGATGCCGATGCGCTTCAGAAACGGTTCGATGGAACGCGGCCGGCCCAGGAATTTTTCAATGGAGACGTTGATGTCGCGCGAGTCGCCGACGGAATAGATTTCTTTCCGCATCCTCATCCCGACTGTCTGGTCATAGTAACCGCCCGGCGAATGTTCGAACACCGTCGCCATGTCCGCCGCGATGGCGTCGGCCCACGCGTAGCCGTAGTAGCCCGCGCCGTAGCCGATGATGTGGCCGAAGTAGGCGATGAACGCCGAGTCCGGCGGCGTGGGCAGCGAGACCTCGCTCAATATTTTGTTCGAGAGCGGCAAAACGTCGTCCGCGTTCGTCGCGTGGATCTGCGTGTGCAGCGTCAAATCCATCAGGCCGAACGAAAGCTGGCGGCGATAACGCGTGGCTTCCGTCGCCAGCCGCGCGGTCTTCAACTGCGCGAGAATTTCCTGCGGGATTTTTTTCTTCGGGTCGCGGTAGTCGGCGGCGAAGCTGTCCAAAACTTTCTTGTCCCACGGCCAGTTCTCCAGCATCTGCGACGGGGCCTCGACGAAATCGCGCGGGACGCTCGTGCCGGCAAAGCGCGAGTATTTGGCGCGCGTCAAAATCGTATGCATCGCGTGGCCGAACTCGTGGAAGATCATTTCCACCTCGTCATGCGAGAGCAGTGAGGGCTTGTCCGGCTGCGGCGGCGGGAAGTTGCAGACGAGCGCGCAGACCGGGCGCTGGTATTTTCCGCCCGGCAATACTTTTCCCTCGACGATGCCGAACTGCGCGAAGTGGTTGTATTTTCCTTCGCGCGGAAACATGTCGAGAAAAAACAAACCGAGCGGCTCGCCGGTCTTCGCGTCGGACACGGTGTAAAGCTGCAGGTCGCCGATCCATTTGTAAGGCGCCTCGACCCGCTCGAATTTCAGGCCAAAGATGCGCTGATAGATCGCGAACATCCCGTCCAACACGCGTTGATAGGGGAAATAAACGCGCAACTGCTCGGCGTCCACGTTGTATTTCGTCTTCTTCAACTGGTTCGCGAAATAGCGCCAGTCCCAACTGTTGATCTTTGCACTCGCGTCGCCGGTGTCCTTGATCTTCAACTGGCGGAATAATTCCAGCTCCGCGTCGAACTTGGGCTGCAGACCAGCCTTGAGATTTTGCAAAAAATTGATCGCTGTCGCGCCGTTCTTGACCATGCGCGGCTCGGTGGCGAAGTCGGCGTAGTTCGCATAGCCGAGCCGGTGCGCGAGGTCGTCGCGCATGACCAGAATTTTTTGGAGCAGCGGCAGGTTCGCCTCGCGCGCGAGGTTGCACTGCGCGGTCATCATGCGTCTGCGCGTCTCCTCGCGGCGCGCGTTGTCCTCGACCATGAGGTAGTGGAACGTGATGTTGGCCTTTAGCGTAAATTCATCATCGCCCGTCTTGATGCCCGTCTGTGAAAGAAAATCTTCCGGCACGCCTTCGAGTTCCGCCTTCGTGAACTTCAATGCCTGTGTGGCCTTCGTGACGTTGTTTTGAAAATCCGTCTCCAGCGCGGTCAACTGCTTGCGCAGTTTTTCCACCTCATCGCGCTGGTCTTTCGGCAGGTCCAGGCCCGCCCGGCGGTAATCACGCAGCGTCTCGTCAAACAGTTTTTTGTCCTCGCCTTCCAGCGGCGGCTGCGTCTTCGCGTAGGCCTTCACCGCCGCATAAACGTCCTCGCGATAATCCAGCCCGACCGACCACTCGGAAATTTTTTTGATCGCGGCCGTCGCCGCGTCGCGCACGGCGACGTTCGTGCTGGTCTGCTCGATGAGGCTCAGGCGGTTCGCCGCGAGACCGATCTGGTAATTCACGTCGTCCAGCGCGCGGATGGTGTTGACGAAATTCACCTCGCCGGCGCGCAACTGGCCGACGCTGTCCAGCGCGGTGTCTCCGTCCGCGATGGTTTTTTTAACCGTGGCGGCGACCGCGTCCGGCGTGGTCTCAAACTGCGGGATGGTGACGACGGCATTGAACTTCTCCGCGTGCTTCTGAAATTTTTTCAGCGAGCCGGCGGGAATCGGTTTCGGTTTGGGGACGCTCGAACAGCCGGTCAAAATTGCAGCCATGATAAAAATAGGGATGGTTTGCCAACGCATAGTGCCGCGAGGCTAACCGGCGGGGCGCGACTTTCAAGCTGATAGTGAGACTGGAGAAAGATTTGGGTGCAGCTGGACATGGTTCTTTAATTTTACTCCCTCTCCTCCATCGGATGGAGGAGAGGGTTGGGGAGAGGAGGCGCGCGGCGGGCACTGGCCTGGCTCAACTGCCCTGCCGAAGACCCGGAGCGCCGATCTCCGATCCGGCGCGTTTGCGGACAAAGTTCAATACCTGCCGGGTCGGAGACCGGCGCTCCGGGCGCAGTGTCAAGCCGCGCCAGATGGATTCCAGTCATCTTGAAAATCACCGGGCAGTGAAACCGCCTGTCCAGCCGTGGCTGATTCGAAGCACGCATCCAGAACTTTTTGCGTCAGCAACGCCCATCGCGGCCAGTCCTCGTTCAGCTTGCCGGAAAAAATCTGCGCCGCAAAATTGCGGAACATCCGCGCGTCCTGCGCCGTCGCGTGGCCGGACATCATCGGGTCAACACCCGGCGGACATTTCACGTCGGCAGCGCAGCGGATCATTTTTTCATTCACCTCGAACGCCGGCTCGTAGCTGTCGAACGGATGCACAAAATCCGGCAGCCGCAGCCAGCCCTTCGGTCCGCCGATGTGAACCCACTGCTGCTTCGCGGCGAGAAACGAAGCATAAAAATCCATGGAGACGTTGCCGTCAAAAATCAGGCTCGCGGAAAATTCCGTCGGCGACGATGGCCGGCCCGGCAGATGTTCCGACTGCGAAAGAATTTTTCCCGTGATTGTGTGTGGTAACTGCCAGTTCATCGTCCAGAGCGCGATTCGGATGCAATACCAGCCCAGATCGCCAAGGCAGCCGGTCAGTTCGAGCGCGCCATTCGCGCGGATGTTGGTTTTGAAAAAATCTTCTCCGGGATAAAAAGTGAAAGCGGAAGCCAGGCGGCGAATTGGCCCGACGCTTTGGCCGTCGTCCAAAATCTCGCGCACCCTGGCCAGGCGCGGACTGTGCATGAACATCACGCCGTCCATGAACTGCACGGAATTTTTCCGGCACGCGGCGAGCATCTCCGCGAGTTCAGCGGTGCTGGCAGCACAGGGCTTTTCGCAAATGACGTGCTTGCCGGCGGCGGCGGCGCGCAGGACGAATTCCTTGCGCAGCCCGGTCGGCAGCGGAATGTAAATGGCGTCCACATTTTTGGCGGCGAGCAATTCCGCGTAGCTGCCAAGCGCGTCAGGAATGAGGTCGAAAGAATTTTCAGCCTGACAATCGCGAATGAACGCGCGGCTTTTCTTCACGTCGCGGCTGGCCACGGCGGAGACGACGCAGTTGCCGGAATTCAAAACTGCCTTCCAGTTTTTTTTGCCGATGCCGGCGGTGCTCAAGAATCCTATGCGTAATTTATTCATGTTTGTATTTCCAGAACGAGGATTGAAGATGGAGGATAGAGGATGGCAAATGCGTCACGCCATCTTCTATTTTCGATCCTCCATCCTCGCAGCCTCCGCCACGCGCTCCAGGATCACCTCCGCCAGCAACGGCTCGGTGCCGACGGAAGGCGAATACCAGATGAGCCTGCCGCCGCGTTCCGTCGGGTTGCGCCACGTCGGCTGGCCGGCGGCGTGGCGCTCCTTCACAATGCGCTCGGGTTCGCCGAGCAAAACCGGGATGTCCTCGACCGCGTGCAAACCGTCGCTGATGAAAAACGGGACGACGACGATGTTCCTGGTTTTCACCGTCTCATGGCAACCCTTGATGAACGGCGCTTCCTCCATGAAAACCGCGCCGACGTCCGCAAAAATTTTCAGCGCGCGGATCAATGCCACCTGCCGCTCCACGGCCTTGCGGGAATTCGCGTTGCGCTCGGTGCCATGACCGGCGATGAGCAAGGTCGTGTCCGCCGGTTTGGGCGCGCGCGGAAAAGGAAATTGTTCCACCACTTCCTTCGCCCGCGCCAGAATCACCGTGGTCATCAGGGCGTGCGAGCCGATGGGACTGCAGTAGGTGATGCGTGATGCGTGA
This sequence comes from Limisphaerales bacterium, assembly GCA_043749955.1. Classification (GTDB taxonomy): domain Bacteria; phylum Verrucomicrobiota; class Verrucomicrobiia; order Limisphaerales; family UBA11358; genus UBA11358. Next base: position 9,808 of record JAYVCM010000509.1, read on the forward strand.
TGCGTGATGCTGGATGGGACGGAAGAAAATCCAAGCTCTGCCGGAATGATTTCGGTGCTGAAGTAGCCTTCGCTGATAAAGAAGGGCACGATGAAGATGCGCGGGGCGGTGAGTTTTGCGAGGACGGTTTTGATTTGCGGCTCCTGTTTCCAGAACGCCTCGCGCACGTCGGCGAA
>JAYVCM010000510.1:0-2659 GCA_043749955.1 Limisphaerales bacterium
GCCACGTCAGCGGGCGGCCCGGCGGCAACGTCGCGACGGCGGGCAGTTCCAGATTGAGATAGTCATACATGACGTGGTCGGACGACGCGGAGGAACGGCGCTGGACCAGCGTGACGATGTTCGAGCCGACGCGCAGCGACGAGAGCGGCACGGAAAAATAACCGAGACTGTATTTCGCGTGATTCCCCTCGCGGATGAGCGCGTTGCCGCCCGTGCCACCGCCGGCGGTGGTGGTCGCGACTTCGCCGAGCAACGTGCTTTCGTCATTCACAAAAACCTGCACCGCGCCGTAGTTGATGCTCGCGAACGCGAACGTCAGCGTGGCGCTGCCGCTGGTCGGAAGATTCGTGAGGTTGAAATGAATCCGCCATTTCCACGCCGACCAGTTCGTGCCGACGAGGTAGCCGGGATGCGCGTAGTTCCAGTCGTTCGACCAGTTGCTCACGCCGTTGGTGTATTCGAGCGGGTTCGGAAAATCGTTCGAGCAGGTCTCCCACAAAAACGGATACCAGTAATTCGTGCTGTGACGAAATTCGCCCGCGCGCCGATCCGCGATGCCGATTTCCCAGATGATTTGTCCACCGGGATGCGGCACGGCCCAGGTGAGATTGCCGAGCGCGTTCGTGGTGTTCGCGGTGACGGTGACGCTGTTCGAGTAAGTGAACTCGCCCACCGCGCCGTCGGTAAAGGCGGAGAGCGTGTAGCTGCCGGGGCGCATGAACGGGATGAAAAAATTTCCGTTGGTGTCCGGGTGAACCCACGACTGGTAACGCTTCGATTCAAACTGCCAGTTGCCGCCCGCGTCCGGCTGCGAGAGGCCGATCCAGGTGTTTGTTCCGGCGGCGAGCGCGGGCTTGAGCGCGTCGCTGATGATGAGTTTTCCGCTGACTGCGCCGCGCTGGTTCGCGGCGGGATAATCCGAATTCGTCAGCCACGCATACGGCCACGCGGAAATTTCCGCCGCCACCTGCGCCTTGGCGTCGGCCCAGAGATTGTTGCCGGGATTGGAGTTCGTCGCCGTCTTGTCGCAGTAAAGCAGGAACGGCCCGTAAATTTTCGACCACGTTTCGCCGGCGGAACAGCTCGTGGACGACGAGTTGTAATGATTGCGCCCGAAGTGTTGCAGCATATACGACTCCGCGAGCGCGAGGTCGTTTTTGATCGGGCCGTCGTTGAGATAATCGTAACCGCCCAGCACCAGCCACACGCCGATTTTATTTGTGTCGCTCGCGTGGCCCCAGCAGCCGGCGTTTTGGTATTCGAGCGAGTATTCGTATTTGCAGTCGTATTGGCCGGCGCGCGCGCCCGTCGTGAGCTTCACCACTTCGGCGATGCTCGTGGACTGCGCGCTCGTGAAGTCCGTGTATTTGCCCCAATACCAGTTGCGGATGGCGTCCGCGTAAATCCGCTCGAACGTCCAGTCGGTCGAACTGTGCGGCAGCTTCCACACGATGCGCCATTCGCCGACGCTCGTCGCGGGATAACTCGCCGGGTGCGACAAAATCGCGTAGGCATAAAGCCCCGTGTCGCCGCGCCGGAGAACATAGTGGCAGTCAATGTCGAAGGCGTGAACGCGGTTCGTGTTGTTCGCCCAAGTGACCTTGCAGGAGATGTCCACCATGTCGGCGTTGCTCGTCGTCACGGAATAGACGCAGTTGCCGGGATTCTCATAACTCGTGCCGCCATCCATGCTGTAATAAATTTTTCCCGACGTATCAAGCATCTGCGTGCCGTAAAAAAGATACGACGTGACCTGCGCCGAACTCGTGGCGATGACGGCGGCAAGGACACCGTTGCCGAGCGTGGCATTGCCGCCGGAATAGGAAAGCGTGACGTTCGCGCCCACGCCGTTCGTGCCGCCGCCGGGGTCGTTGGCGAACGCGCGCGACGCCAGCAGCAGCATGGCGAACAGAAAGCGGAACGGGTTCATGCGCCCAGAATATGCCCCAGCCGCAACCCCGCCGCGAACGCCAAAATTGGCGATGCAGCTTACGTCCGCCGCTCTTTGATGTTCGCCAGAATATCCGCCATCACTTCCGCCTTCGGCTTTGCGCCTTGCGGGCCGCCGTGGTGGAGACGCACGCTCACCGCGCCGGTCCCGCACGGCGGGATCGTGACCGCCGATGACCAGTCCCGCGACTGCGGGATGCACGCGTAATTGTTCCGCGTTGGCAATCTTCGCCTTGAAGGGCGTCGCCGAAAAATCCGCATCCACGCGCACCATGTTCGCGCGCAGTTCGGCCACGATGGGCTTGGCGTAGTTGATCAGCGCTTCGTCGTCGTTGAGCGTGATGACGCGCACCTGGTCCGGCGCAAGCCAGAGCGGGAAGTTGCCCGTCCCGCAGGCGCGGGACTCGATGAGGAAACCGATGAAGCGCTCATGCGTGCCGAGCGGCGCACGATGGATGCACAACGGCGTCTTGTTCGAGTTGTTCTTGTCGCGGTAGGTCAGGCCGAAGTCCTTGCGGACGGCCACCAGCGGGCACGGCGAAGTCCACCTGGTTGGTGGCAATGGTGAATTGGCGGCCGATGTGGTGGCCGTGTGCAAACACCTCCACACCTGCACGTCAATCTTCGGCCCGTAGAACGCCGCCTCGTTGGCGACCTCCACGTAGTTGATGCCGGATTCGATCAACACCTTGCGCACCATGTCCTCGGT
>JAYVCM010000511.1:0-2594 GCA_043749955.1 Limisphaerales bacterium
ACACCTTGATTCCGTCAGCTGCGCTACGCGGGCTGACGGGGAAATTTGGGCAGAGCGGCAGCTCTGCCCTACCAATAAAAGGAAAAACTTTTTTGACCGGATGACGTTGTGCTACGCTCCTGTCGTGCGCGGAAATCTGGCCAAAGCATTTGAGTTGACGAACACGCAAATGTTCCGGCGCGCGCCGCTGCCCAAATCCTACACGGACTGGCTCGGCCACAAGCTGCTCCTGCTCCTGCTGACCATCCAGGGCCTCGGCGCGTTTGCGCTCATCACGCTCGGCGTCATTCTCAAAAAATTCGGCGTGCAGCGCAGCGTGATGCAGCCGTTGATCCGGCACGAAATCAACCGCGCCGGCGTGTCGCTGCTGCCGATGTTTTTTTTCATCGCGCTGGCGCTGGGATTTCTCGTCATCGGCCAGACGGTTTCCGCTTTGGCGAAAGTCGGCGCGACCAGTTATCTCGGCTCGACGATGGTGATTGTGATCGTGCGCGAACTGGGGCCGCTGCTCACGGCGGTGCTGGTGCTGGCGCGCGTCGGCACGGCGAACGTCATCGAACTCGGCACGGCGCGCGCGCTCGGTGAAGTCGAGGCGCTGGAGGCGCTGGGGATTGATCCGGTGCATTATCTCATCGTGCCGCGCGTCATCGGCATGGCGCTGGGGATTTTTTCGCTGACGATTTATCTGATCATCGGCGCGCTGGTGAGCGGCTATCTGTTCGCGTTTTTGCAGGACGTGCCGCTGACGCCGGGCGATTATTTCAGGCAGATCGCCGAGGCACTGGGCTGGCTGGACTTCGCGCTGCTGGCGTTGAAGACGGTGGCGTTCGGGTTTTTCATCGCCATCGTGACGTGTTATCACGGCCTCGCGCAGCCGCTGCGGTTGGAGGAAGTCTCGCGCGTGGCGGTGCGCGCGGTGACGCAGGGCATCGTGGTGTGCGTGCTGATTGACGCGTTGTTCATCGTGCTTTATCTCGTGACATGAGAACCCATATCAATTCAGGTGGCGGCAGGCATCCTGCCTGCCGTAGAGCCGGGCTTCCAGCCCGGCGGAATTTGGCTGTCGCAGGCCATGGACGCCGCGCGTTGAGCGGGGCATTTGAAGTTGGAGAGTTTTTTTTCCGGGCGGCAGGATGCCGCCCTCTACGTCAGGCAAGATGCCTGACGCTACCTTAAAATGAGCGAAACCATTTTTCATCCGGCGGCCATCGAGATGCGCGGCGTCAGAGTCATGTCGCTGCGCGATACAGACTTTACGGTCGTGGAGGCGGCGGATTGGACGGTGATGCCGGGCGAATTCTGGGTGGTCGCGGGCCAGCAACATTCCGGCAAGAGCGATTTTCTGATGCACGCCGCCGGGCTGGTGACGCCGGCGGGCGGCGACTGCCGCGTGTTCGGCTGCGAGACGGTGAAGTTCGGCGAGGCGCAAATCGCGGACCGCCTGCGCGTCGGTTTTGTGTTCGCGGGCGGAAAGTTGTTCAACCAGTTGACGCTCGCGGAAAATGTCGCGCTGCCGTTGCGCTACCAAAAAAATCTCGCGGCGGCGGAGGCGGCGCGCACGGTGGAAGTGCTGCTGGAGATGCTGGAGCTGACGCCGTTCGCCGCTTTCACGCCGTCGAACCTTTCGGCCAACTGGCGGCAGCGCGCGGCACTCGCGCGGGCGCTGGTGCTCAAGCCGGAACTGCTGCTGCTCGACAATCCGCTCGGCGGTCTCGGCGCGCGGCACCGCCAATGGCTGCTGCAATTTCTCGATCAGCTCTGGCGCGGCCACGAATGGTTCGGCGGCCGGCCGATGACGCTGGCGGTGACGACGGACGACTTGAAGCCGTGGCAGGACGCCGGGAGAAAATTCGCCGTGCTGGACGAGAAAAAATTCACCGTCCTCGGTTCGTGGCGCGACGTGGAATCCGTGAAAGACCACGCCGTAAAAGAATTGCTGGCCGAGCCGGTTGCGACAACAATCTAAAAAATTATGCCCCTGCAAGATTTGACCCCGCAACTGCGGACGCGCCTGAACAAGATGGAGCGCGCGGTCGGCTGGTTTGTTTTTCTGGCGACGGCGCTGCTGCTGTTTGGCTTCGGCTACTACATCTACCACACGGCGGAGCGCAAGGGCTGGTTTCTCATCAAGGCAAAATACTTCACCTACGTTTTAAGTTCCTCCGGCCTGAACGTCGGCGATCCCGTGGTGATGATGGGTTTTCCGGTCGGCGAAATTACCTGGATTCACGCGCAACCGCCGCACGACCCTTATAATGTTCTCGTGGAATTTGAGATTCGTGACACCTATTTCCGCTACATCTGGGTGCAAGGTTCTTATGTGAAAGTAAACTCGGCGGATTTCCTCGGCAAGCGGCAGCTTGAAGTCACGCGCGGCACGAACGGCCCGGCGATCTGTGTCACGCAGCCCGGCTTCACCAAGACGATTCCCGAACTGGAGAAAATCATCACCACGGAAACCAACCGCTGGCAGCTTTATCAGGATGTCTTCGATGAAAATTCCAACATCCTCTTCGGCGCTTACACGATGCTCACGCCCGAAAACTTGGAACGCATGGCGCAATTGAAACTCGAATCCAATTCCGTCTGCGCCT
>JAYVCM010000512.1:0-7184 GCA_043749955.1 Limisphaerales bacterium
TCCGGCGCCCAGATGGAACTGCGGAACGGGGGGAGAAACTTCGCCGCCCAGGCGGGCGGCGCGCGGAAAACGGGATCGCCGTTCTCCCAATGGATCAGATCCGGCGACGACTTGGTGCGGATGCCCGGCCCGGTGCCGAAGATGAAATAGTTCGTGCCGTCCTTGAGAATCGTGGACGGGTCATGGATGAACGTCTGTCCCTCCAGCGGTCGCGGCTCGAATTTTGTCCCGGCGCAACGGGCGGCAAGCGCGGCGAATAAAATTAAAGTGCAGAACGATTTGGCTGGCTGGTTCATCAGATTGAAGTCATTAAGCCACGGATGGCACAAAGATTAAATAATGAAATTAGGGTGGCGCGCCAGCACCACCCTGCCAATTATGGTAGGGCTGACCTGCCGGTCAGCCCATTCTCCCCGTCAGCCCGCGCAGCGAGGCTGACGGAATCAACGCGCGTCAAACCCGAAAGGCCAGAACAACGCTGCGCTTGTTCTGGCGGGAAGTTTGGGCGGCGCCGCAGCGCCGCCCTACCACGATTGGTAGGGCTGACCTGCCGGTCAGCCCATTTCAAAGCCAGCACGCGATGGCACCGATGATTGTCGCCAGCAGCCAGATGACCAGCACGGCGCGGGTGCGGCTCAAGCCCGCGCGCACCAGCCGGTGTGAGAGGTGATTGGTGTCGCCGAGCCAGAACGGTTTTTTGTGCAGCGTGCGGAACAGGCTGACTTGCGCGAGGTCGAGCAGGGGAATGGCCAGCACGAGCAACGGCGCGAGCACGGCGAGCGGGTGAGGATTTTGCTTCGTGTAAAAATGCGGCAGAATCGCCATGACGGCGAGCAGGTAGCCGACGAGGTGGCTGCCGGCGTCGCCAAGAAATGCGCGGGCGTTGGGAAAATTCCACGGCAGAAATCCGACGAGCGCGCCGCACATCAGAAAGCCCGTGATGGCGACGAGGTATTCGCCATTCGCAGCGGCGATGAGCGCGAAGATGAACGCGCCAATCGCGCCGAGTCCGGCGCAGAGGCCGTTCATGTTGTCCATGAAATTGAAGGCGTTGATGACGGTGAGCAGCCAGAGGATCGTGATGGCGTAGCTGAACGCGACGCTCGGCACGAAGAGCGTGATGCGTTTGCAAACGGCGGCGACAGCGATGGCGATGAGGAGCTGGCCGACGAATTTTGGGAGCGCCTTCAACTCGTGCTTGTCGTCGAGCCAGCCGAGAAGCGTGATGGCGACGGCACCGAGTGCGAGCACGGCGAGTTCAAGCGCGCGCTTGTCAATGCCGTGGACGATCAATCCGGCGGCGGAAATTTTCACGAAGCCAAGCTTGAGCAGAACCGCGCCGACGGCGAGCGGCAGGAGAATGCCCGTCAGCACGGCAAAGCCGCCGGCGAGCGGGATGGACGAGCTGTGAATCTTGCGATGGCCGGGGTCGTCCACGAGGTTGGTGCGCAGGCACCATCTGCGCCACAGCGGCAGCGCGAGCAGCGACGTGGCGAACGCGCCCAGAAAGGCGGCGGCAAAAAAGTTGAAGGGGAAGTTCAAGTTGTGAGTTGCGTTTATGCGCCGGAACGCCGATCTCCCGATCGGCGCGTTCATGTCATTGCGGAACACGCCGATCGGGAGATCGGCGTTCCAGCCGCGCGGCCAGTTTCAGATACACATGGTATTGGTCGTCCACCATTTTTTCGACGGAGAAATTTTCTTTCACAAACCGCTGGCCGCACGCGCCGAATTTTTCGCGAAGCGCCGGATCGCCGGCGAGTCGCAACAATCTCTGCGCGGCGGCGTCCGTGTCGCCGGTGTGGACGATGAAGCCGGTTTCGTTTTCAAGGCAGACTTCGTCCGCGCCGTCGAAATCGTAGGCGACGACCGGCTTGCCGGCGGCGAGCGCCTGCGGCAGCGCGCGGGACAGGGCTTCGCGATATGAAAGATGCGCCAGGCAGTCCATGATGCCGACATGGCGCGCAACGTCGCCGGGCGGGACGAGGCCGGTGAAAATGACTTTACCGTCGAGACCGAGCGCGCGGATTTGGTTTTCAATTTCGCCGCGCAACAAGCCATCGCCGACGAAGAGCAGGCGTGCGTGCGGGACTTGCGGGAGAATTTTGGCGAACGCGGCGACCAGATCGGCGTGGCCTTTGAGTTTAAAAATGCGCCCGATCTTGCCGATGACGAAATGATTTTCTTCGAGGCCGAGCTGTTTGCGGAGCGCGAGGTCGTTGGTTGCATTCAGGAACGGCTCCAGATTGAAGCCGCTGAAAATGCGCGTGAACATTGAGGGTTTGCCGATGCCGGCGGCGAGATACAGTCTGGTCATCGCGCCGGCGGAGCAAAAAAAGTGATGCGTGATGCGTGATGCGTGACGTTCGGCGGCGGTGAAAATGAAGTTGGCCAGCGCGCCTTGAAAATTTCCGAACGACGGGCCGTGGATGTGGTGGATGATGATTGGCACACCCGCGCGTCTGGCGGCGAGGCGTCCGAGGATCCCCGCCTTGCCGCTGTGTGTGTGGACGAGGTCCGGCTTTTGTTCGCGCAGGATTTTTTCCAACTGGCGGAGCGCGCTGAAATCTTTCAGCGGGTGAACGGGGCGGACGAGTTCGGGGACGATTGTTAGTTGAGAGTTGGGAGTTGAGAGTTGAGAGCCGGGGAAAATTTTCCGCGCTTCATCTTCGAGCGAACCTTCCGGGCCGGTGGTCGGGCCGGAAATCAATTTTACTTCGACGCCGGGTTTCGCGCGCAGGCCATTGATCGTGGCGAGGGTGTTTTCCTGCGCGCCGCCGACGACGAGCCGGGTGATGATATGCGTGACGCGCATGGCGTCATGGGCCGCGCAACTGTTCGAGCCGTTCGCGGACGGTTTTGAATTCCGGCGTGTTGGTCGGCGCGTTGGCGAGGTAGAGCTTGAAATTGCGGACGGCTTCGTTGGTGTGGTGCTGGCGCGCGGCGATGTCGCCGAGGCCGTAGGCGACCTGGTAGGCGTTGGTGTAGGTGGTCTGCAACTGGCCGTAGTCGGCGCGGGCGCTGTCGAGCTGGCCGACGTTCAGGTAGGCGAGGGCGCGGTTGAACCGGGCGGCCGCGTCGTTGGTCTGGATCGTCAGGACCCGGGTCATGGCGGCGATGGCGCTTTCGAAATCGCCGGTCTGGATGCAGGCGTAGCCTTTGCCGAAGAGCCATTGCAAATCGTCGGGCGAACGGGCGAGCTTGCCGTTGATGATGCGGAGCGCGTTGGTGTAAAGTCCGCGCATGAAATAAGCCTGCGTGGCGGCGGTGCGCAGCGTGTCGTCATCGGGATGACGGGCGACTTCGAGATCCAGCAGGCGGCCGCCGTCGTCGGCCTCATTTTTCTGGAAATGGATGGCGGCGGCGAGGATGTTCAGCCCGGTGGAATTATTTTCGTTGAGGCCAAACCGGACGGGGCGGGTGAGCGGGTCGTGCAACGCCTCCAGCGCGCGGTCGGGCAGGTGGTTGAAGAGATAAATCTGCGCGAGTTCGAGGCGGGCGTCGAGGTTGTCGGGCACCAGTTGGCGGACGCGGGTGAACTCCTGCGCCGCCTGCCGGAACAGGCCGTTCTGCATGAACTGGAAACCGGTGGTAAAGTTGAAACTGATCTCGTCGAACGGGCCGTTGGCGTTCAGCACCGAGTTCCAGTTGCGGTATTTGCCGAACTGGTCGGCGTTGACGTGCGAGAGGTCCACCTCCATCGGCGTCCCGGCGCGCAGGGTCTGGTTGAAGGCGAGGTTGATGTCGGCGATGACGTTGTCGGGATTGAGTTCCTTGGCGGCGGTGAAGCGGGCGGCGGCGGGATCGAGTTCCCCGGCGCGCTGGAGCTGGACGCCCCAGTCATTGAGGCTGCGGGAATAAAACATCCCGGTGAAGATGGCTTCCGCGCTGGCCGTCGGCAGGGCGTGCAAACGCATGATCAGCCACTGGGGGAAATTTTTATGGACGATGGGGTCGGGTTTTTTCAGCGCGGTTTTTATGCCGGGCCGGACGGTCTCGACGACGTGCGACCAGAATTTTTCATTTTCGGCGGCCAGGTTTTTGTCCAGCGGCGGCGGCAGGAGCGTTTCTTCGGACCGCAGCTTCATCGCATAGACGAGGCCGTGCGGCTCCTGATAAAATTTTTCAAAGTAGTAGCCGTAGCTGGGGTTGAGGTAGCAGAGCGTGTTGGATCGTGCGAGCGAGTTCAACAGTTCGAAATTGCCCAGGGGGCTGACGGCGCCCATGTCGGTGGGCTTGACGGTCAGCGGCCATTTCTTCGGGTAACGGTCGTGCAGGTAGCGGTGGTAGGGCGCCCAGTTGAGCGACTGCGTGTCGAGCACGGGAAAATCGGCGGCGCGGCCTTCGCGTTCGAGCGCCGCCTGGAGGATGAGCGAACGGAACGGCTGGTTCTGCAGGGGATTGTCGCTGTCCACCAGCAGGAACGCGCCGCCCTTGGGCAGATTTTGCGTGGTGAACTGCGCGAACTTCAGCAGCGTGTCGCCGTTGGTTTCGCGGATGATGGGCGCATTGCGATAGACGAGCGTGCCGAGCGTAATGGCGGCGGCGAGGAAAGTTCCCGCCACGACCACCGGGCAAAGCCACATCAGATTCTTCGGCAGCAGCGGCAGCGGTTTCGGATCCCGGCGCGTGGGGACCGGTTTCTTGCCGAACACCAGCAGGAAATAGCCGCAGGAATAACCGATGCTCAACGCCGCAAAATAATAGAGCGTCAGCCCCGGCAGCCCCGTGGCGATGCCCGCGCCGAACGGCGGGTCGAACATGCCCCACACGCACACGGTGAACACCGCCGCGCTCATGAAATGAAACATCGTGCTCGACAACGCCGTGCCGATGCGGCTGTTGTCGCCGAAACTGGAGCTCCACCGCAGCGTCATCAAGAACACCGGCAGCAGCGTGGAGAGCGACGCCATCAGGAGGTTGTGGCGGATGCCGCTGATCTTGAGCGCCTTCACCACCTGCCAGTCCGTCCGGATCGCCGGACGCAGCGCCTCCCAGAGGCCGATCTGAAAATTTCCGGAAAACTTCGCCTGCAACGGGAGCAGCAGGAAGAACAACATTCCCGCCAGCCCGCACAAAACCGCCCGCACGAGAAACCGGATGCTGAAAAATTCCAGCCGCTTGAGCCAGATGATCATCATCAGGAGCAGCGGGAAAAACGCGACGAACATCCAGTTCTCCGCGATGCCCGCGCCGTAGGCCAGCATTGCCGCCGTCATCCGCCACGGCCGTTCGTCCAGCCGGTATTCCAGCAGTTGCCAGATGATCGCCGCGAACAGCAGCAGATCCAGCGTCTCGCCCGTGAAATTGGTCGAGTGCTGCCAGAACGACAATTGCAGCCCGGCGAACAGCACCGCCACCACCGGCGGAAAATACGCGGGCCAGCCCGTGAGAAAGGCGAAGTCGCTCCGCTCGCGCTGGCGTTGCGGCTCCGTGCGGTCCTGCGGCAGCAGCGCCACCGAACGCGCCAGCAGCACCAGCGTCAGCGCCCCGCACACGGCGGAAAAAAGATTTAACGCCACCGGAACTTTGGCCGGTGACAGCCAGTGAAACGGCAGCGTGGCCAGATACGTCAGCGGGCCGAAAAGCTGCGGCTGCCACACCAGGCCCGACACCGTCGCCACCTGGCCGAGGTTCAACAGGTTGATCCAGCGGTTCAGCGTGAACCAGTAGATGGCCAGCATCACCGCGCCCATCAGCCACGGCAAAATCAGCGGGGCAAATTGTTTGCGCGGGTCTTTTTGAGTTTCGTTTGCCATTGAGTCCGTTTAGTTGAATCCAAGAACCGCCCGTTGGCAAGTTCAGTTTCTACAGCGCAGGTCGGCCACGCACTCGACGTGCTGCGTTTGGGGGAACATGTCCAGCGGCTGCACCCGCGCCAGTTCAAAGACACCGTCCGCGCACAATATGTTCAAATCCCGCGCCATCGTCGCCGGATGACACGACACATAAATCACCTGCGCGGGCCTCGTCTGCCGCAGCAATTCCAACGTCTCCGGCCAGCAGCCCTTGCGCGGCGGGTCGAGAATCACCGACGTTTTTTCTGCTGAAAATTTTTGCAACAGCGCCGGCAAAATCGCCTCCACCTTCGCCGAGATGAACTCACCGTTGGTGATGTTGCGGCTGGCGGCGTTCTTTCGCGCGGCGGCGATGGCCAGTTGGTCGTATTCCACGCCCACGAAAGAATCCACCACGTCCGCCGCTTCAATCCCGAAGAATCCCACGCCGCAATACAAGTCAATCAAGTGCCTTGTTGGAGTCCAAGCTTCAGCTTGTTTTTTGGCATCTTGCGGCGAGGCGTCGGAACAAGCTGAAGCTTGAACTCCAGCGGCCTTCAAAAACTCGCGCACGGTCTCGACGAGCCTGGGCAGCAGGAAAAAATTATTCTGGAAAAACGAATCGCGCGGCACCTCCCAGTTTTCCGGCTGCACGCGCAGCACGACCTTGATGCCGCCCTTCGGCGGCGGATTGGCGCGGACGTGCGTGATCTGCTCGTTCAATGCCGGCTCCGCGATTTTACATTCTGTGATGTCCTCCACAAACTTGTTGTCCGTGCGGATGAAGCCGATCTCCAGTTTTTTGGCCGGGCCGTTCCACTGGCTGCGGATCATGATGCGGTTGCGGTAGCCGTAGGGCGCCGGGCAGGGGAGCACCGGCGCGACGACCGCGCGCGAAATTTTTCCGACGCGCTCGAACAAATCCGCGATCTGCTTGTGCTTGAAACGCAACTGCGCCGCGTAATCAATGTGCTGATATTGGCAGCCGCCGCATGCGCCAAAGTATTTGCACTCCGGCGCGACGCGTTCCGGCGACGGCGTGATGACGCGCAATAGTTTCGCCCGCGCAAAATTCTTTTTCACCTCCGTGACCTCCGCCTCCACCGTTTCGCCGACAATGACGAACGGCACGAACACCACAAATTCATCAATGCGTCCGACGCCTTCGCCGCCGAACGCGAGGTCGTGGATGGACAGGGTGATCTGGTCGCCAGTTTTGAAAGACACGCGCGCAGTTTAGAAAAGAAAACGGCTGCGAAAAGTTTATTCGCCACGCTGGCCGTCTTTTTGTTTGTAGGAGACGACGTGGGGTGCATCTTGACACTGTTTTTGGCAAGGGGGCAGGCTGGAAGCGCTGCCCTACGTTGCGGCGGCTTCGCCGCCAAAGTAGGACAGCGCTTCCAGCCT
>JAYVCM010000513.1:0-3255 GCA_043749955.1 Limisphaerales bacterium
CTGCAAACGCGTGCGCGAGCGGAACGCCGACAGCGGCTCGTTGAAACCAAGGTGGCCATTGAGGCCGATGCCCAGCACCTGCAGATCAATGCCGCCGGCCTTGGCGATGAGTTTTTCGTAGTTCGCGCACTCGGCCTCCAGATCGGGCGCCATTCCGTCCGGCAGGTGCGTGTGGCACGGGTCAATGTTCACCCCGTCAAAAAAACGGCGCCGCATGAAATGATGATACGAACCCGGATTGTCCGGCAGCAGTCCGACATATTCATCCAGGTTGAAGGTGCGGCACTGCGAAAAATCCAGCCCCTCCTCCTGATGCTTCTGCACCAGCCGGTCATAGACCGGCTCCATCGTGCAGCCGGTCGCCAGGCCGAGAACCAAATCCGGTTTGGCGGACAATGCCCGCGCGATGAGATCCGCGGTCGCTTGCGCCGCTGTCTCTGCGTCTGAATGAATGATGACTTCCATGACTCGTGTGGGCTGAAAATACTAGAAACGTGCCGGCAAAAAATCCCCCTGTATTGGGGGTTTCACAAAACACGCCGCAGCGTCCAAACTTCACGCGTGCTGTCAACGACTTCATCCCTGGCCAAACAAATAACAACGCGGGCAAAATTTTTCTTGAGAATTGCCGCCGCCGGGCCGCTCGGCGCCGCGCTGCTCGCGGGTTTGATTTTTATTGGCGGCTGCGCGGAGACCCGGCAGTCCAGCTCGTCGCGGCAACAGTGGGAGAGCCGGAACCGCGTCTGGCGCGGCGTCCATCTCTGGCTCGATCGCGAAACGGCCGCGCAGCAATTGGTCAAAACCTTGCCCCGCCTCGCCGCCATTGGCGTCAATGTCGTGGTCGTCGAGGTGAATTACAGCTTTGAATTCCAAGCGCACCCGGAATTGCGGAACCGCCAGTTCATCACCCGCGCGACCGCGCACCAGCTTGCCGCCGCCGCGCGTGGTTGCGGCATCCGGCTCGTCCCCGAATTCAACTGCCTCGGCCACCAGTCGTTCGGCGGCCGCATCGCGCCGCTGCTCCAGGTGCATCCGGACTTCAATGAAACCCCGTCGCAATCGCTGACCAACAAAAATATTTATTGCCTCGAATGGTGTCCGTCGGCGCCCGGCTTGAACGAAATTATCTTTTCGTTGATTGACGATATGGCCGGGGCGTTCGAGGCGGACGCGTTTCACGTCGGCATGGATGAAGTTTATCTGCTGGGCGCGAAGGAATGTCCGCGCTGCCGTGGGAAAAATCCCGCCGAACTGTTCGCCGCGCAGGTCAACGCGCTGCACCAGCACCTCGTCGTCGAAAGAAAAATGCAGATGCTCCTGTGGGCCGACCGCGTCATCGGGCCGAAGTTCCAAGGCTATTCAAAATATGACAACGCTCACAACGACACGAGCGCGGCGGTGGATTTGATTCCGCGCGACCTCGTGCTGTGCGACTGGCATTACGAGGGGCGGAAAAATTATCCGTCCGTGCCGTTTCTGACTGGCAAAGGATTTCGCGTGTGGCCGGCGGGCTTCCTGCCGTTGAAGGCGGCGTCGGCGTTCAGCGATTTCTCCCAGCAGCAGACGAACGCGCTCGTCATCGGCTGGCTCGCGACAACGTGGAACGAGACGAGCATCACCAATTCGCCCAACTGGCCGCCGATCAAGGAAATCATCCCGCGCTGGCGCGAAGTGAAGTGAAACAGGAATTAACGCAAAGACGCCAAGCGGCTGTAGTGGCACGGGCGTCTCGCCCGTGCGTTTCTGTGACGGCTGACATTTTTGCTGGAACACACGGGCGAGACGCCCGTGCCACTACGCCGCCGCGGTCTTCGGCGGATGAAAAAACAACGCCAGCGCCGCCACCGCCACGAGCGCGCGGAACATCGGCTCCAGAGACAGCCTGTGAAAATTCGTGACGCCGTCATGCGTAAACACGGTTCCGTTCCACCCGAAGTTTCCGGCGACTGGCGCCCGGGCTGGCAAACTATTTTGCGTGATCACGGGAAAATTATTTTGCCGCCGGCTTCGGACGCTTCAATAATTTTTCCGCTGCGTGCGGCGGAAACACCGGCGCGGATTCCCGCTCCAGAATGGCACACGCGCCGCCGACGACCCGTTCCCAGTCCAAGGCCGGGCCGGGATCGGTCTTGTTCGTCTGGATGTGATAATGCCCCAGCACGCCCGAATAATTTTTCAAATCCTCGTCCGGCAGCTTGTGCGGAATCAGTTTCCCCTCCGCGTCCACCGGGTATTGGCATTTCAGTTTCGGAAAGATTTTGCAGAGCGCCGCCGTGAGCTTTGTCAGCGCCGTGTATTGCTCCGGCGTGTAATCGTATTGCACCAGGTCCGCGCCTTGAATCGTTCCGCGCACCGGTTCGTTGCGCGCGGGATGACCGGTGAAGTTTTTCGTGCGGATGTGCGGATCGCCAAAACGCTTGGGCACGGTGATGAAAACTTTGCCGTCCGCATTCGTCTGATACCACTGCGCAAAGGGATTTTTCTCGTCCGCCCGATACGCGCCGATGTTCGCGATCTCCACGCCGATGGAGCGGTCGTTGGAAGTCGTCGCGTGCCAGGCGCGTTCCTTCAAGTCGAGCGTCTGATAAATCGTCCCGTCCACGTCGAGCATGAAATGCACGCTCAAGTCGCGGTCGTCCTGCAGCACGAGAAAGCACGTCCGGCTCACGCCGCAGACATCGAAGTGCAACACGAACTGGTCCACCACGCTTTGCAGCAGCGGGAGATCCCAGCCGCCGCCGCGAACGGTTTCAATTTCATTTGTCGTCAGGTTTTTTTGGCGCAGGCTGTAACGGTTCGGCGTTTTCAAGGTCCGGACTTCCGCGCACGAATTCGACCAGTCCGATTTTTCAATGGGCGCGAACCGCCGTTCCACGCGATACGCATCGTAGCCGCCCGGATCGAGCCACAACACCACCGGCGTGCCCGTGTGAAAAAATTGTCCGGCGGCGACAATCTCATCGCCTTGACGCGGCGCTAGTTTTCCGGTGTGCGACAGGGTGCCGCAGCCGCAGGCGAACAGCGCCACGGCGAGACCGGTTATCAAGTCCCGAATAATTGAGTGACACGATTTTAGCGCAAACGGAGCGCGGCGTTCACGTCTTGTCATTGCCCGCAAGTCGGTGACGTCGCTGACCGATGAATCCCAAAGGGATTCCGGCCCAAAGCCCAGGGTTGCGAGGCACGAGCTACCCTGGGACAGCCGCAAAACCTCCCAACCCCAAAGGGGTTGCGGCCTCCCCGTCGCCGCCTCGG
>JAYVCM010000514.1:0-4835 GCA_043749955.1 Limisphaerales bacterium
GCCCGCGCCACCGCGCCCAGTTTGTTTGAGAACAAGTCGCAGGCGTAGGACGCTGGGATTGGCGAACGGTTGATTTGGAACGCCGAGCACCGTCTCGGCTCGAAAATAACTTTAGATTCAAACTTGCCGGGACGGTGCCCGGCGTTCCGTTTGGCGGCAAACCGGGCCGCGATCTGGATTTCAAGTTGAGTGTGTCCACGCCGTGTTGTAATTTAAAACCGTGATGAAAAAAATCACCGCCATCAAGGTTCTGGAAAACTACCGCGTCTGGCTGCGCTTCAGCGACGGCGTGGAAGGCGAGGCGGATTTTTCTTCAAAGCCGCGCACGGGCGTCTTTGCTTTTTGGAACAGCTACGAAAATTTCCGCAAGGCACACGTCGGCGACTGCGGCGAACTGCCTTGGAACGACCAGTTGGATTTCTGCCCCGATTCGCTCTGGCTGCAGGTGACCGGCCAGAAGCCGGAAGCGTTGCTGGATCAAAACCCGCAACCCGTCCATGCCTGAAATCAGCCGCTTCCTCGGGATTTCGATTCGGATGTATCGGGACGAGCATCTGCCGCCGCGCGTGCTCGGTTATGTGATTGAATGGGCGGCCCTGCATGAAGATGAACTGGCGCAATGCTGGGACGCGGCGCGCGGGGACCAGCCGATTGGAAAAATCGCGCCGCTGATTTGATTTGTGTGTGTCTCCACTTCCTTGACCGACAAGGCGCTTCATTGATCCCACGAATTTCATCAGAGCAAATCCAATTAAAATTGCAAATTGACCGCTTCCGTTCGCATTGCTACGCTTTTCATCCGTTTCCAAACGGTTTTTATGCGACACACCATTTCAGTTTTGGTCGAGAACAAGTTCGGCGTGCTCACGCGCGTGGCCGGGCTGTTCAGCGGGCGCGGCTACAACATTGATTCGCTCAACGTCGCACCCACGCACGACGCGACCGCGTCGCGCATGACCATCGTGACGCACGGCGACGAATCCACCGTGGAGCAGATCGTCAAGCAGCTCAACAAACTGCCGGACGTGCTCAAGGTGCAGGATTTCCGCGAGGGCGAATACGTGGACCGCGAACTGGTGCTCGTGAAGGTCGCGGTGGATTCCAAGTCGCGCGCCGAGGTGATGCAGATCACGGACATCTTCCGCGCGAAAATCGTGGACGTGCAGCCCAAGTCGCTCACCATCGAGATCACCGGCAACGACAGCAAGGTGGAAAAATTTCTGGATCTGATGCAGACGTTCGGCGTGTCCGATGTCACCCGCACCGGCAAGGCGGCGATGCCGCGGAAGTGACGCGCTGAAGCGGTGAAGCGCATCTTGACACTGCCCCCGTAGGGAGTTCCGCCTTTAGGCGGTTCGGCGCGTTCACCCACCTTGGCCGCATAAATGCGGAACTCCAAACCCAGCACCAGCGTTCGTCGGGGACAGTGTCAAGCTGCGCCCTGAAGCGCGGGTTTTCTGTTTGCGTTAACGGCTATTGAGACTAGCGTATTTAATGATGAACGTCGTGCAGCCAAAATTTCAGGAAGAGCTTAAAGCGTTTGAATCACGCAAAGGCGAGCTTCTTCGTGTTGCCGAGGGCAAATTTGCCGTGTTCAAAGGCGCGGAATTTCTCGGTGTTTTCGACACTCCTGCCGCAGCCTATGACGCTGGAGTTTTGAAATATGGCAATGTGTCATTTTTGGTAAAGCAAGTTAGAAAAGAAGATCGAATCGAACACGCTCCGGCAATTTTTTGGGGAATTTCTCATGCCTGTCCATAATGTTCACCCCCCTCGGTGACCCAAACATATCGCCGCCGGATTTGCTTTTTCACCTGGGCTTGCTGCTCCAGGTTGGAATTTCCGTTCCGCAGTCTGTGGCAGGTGTTTTGACCGCAGCGAATCAACCAATCCCGGCCGCCGTGGTGGGCAGCGCATTGATTGACATTGGCGCAACCTGTTGTTGCGTGGAAGAATCTTTTCTTCAGCAACTGAACCTGCAACCCATCGGACAAGTTCTCATGTCGGGCGCAACCGGGAATCGTATTCAAAACGCCTATCAGGCGCGGCTCACTTTTCCAGGCACGCCGGTTCCGCCGCTGGAAATTCAGGTGATTGGAGTTCAGATGAACCAAGGGCAAACGATCTGTTTGATCGGCCGGGACGTTCTGCGCTATGGCGTTTTAATTTACAACGGCCCTCAAGGTTCCTGCACCAGTGCATTCTAGCGGCGGGTCAAACTTGCTCATCCGCGCGTTTCATGGTTTCCCAATCCATCCGCAGCCATTAACTTCCCGCCGTGCATCCGATTGCTTTTCAACTCGGTTCCCTGCCCGTCCGCTGGTATGGCGTGATGATGGCGCTGGCTTTTTTCGCCGGCCTTTGGACGGCCACGCGGCGCGCCCGTCTGGTCAATGTCGCCGGCGACATCATCGCCGACTTGACGCTCTGGCTCATGGCCGGTGCCATCATCGGCGCGCGGTTCGTTTATGTGACGACCTATTGGAAAACAGAATTCGCCAGCGGGCCGTTCTCCGAAGTTTTCATGGTGCAGCACGGCGGGCTGGTCTATTACGGCGGCCTCATCGGCGCAATTTTGACCGGGTATGTTTATCTCGTTTGGAAAAAACTACCCGTCTGGAAAATCGCCGACATCCTCGCGCCGAGCATCGCGCTGGGCAGTGTGTTCGGGCGCATCGGCTGCCTGCTCAACGGCTGCTGCTACGGCTACGCGTGCAATTTGCCGTGGGCCATCCATTTTCCCGCCGACCACGCAACCGCCGGTGCCGCCGTGCATCCCACGCAAATTTACGATGCACTGTTGAATTTGATTTTATATCTCGCGCTCGCATGGTGGTTCCGCCGCAGAAAATTCGACGGACAAATCTTTGCTGCCTATCTGATGGGCTACGCGATTTTGCGTTCCATCGCCGAACATTTTCGCGGCGACTACCCGGCGGACCACGTTCACAACGGCCTCACTTCCGCGCAGCTCCTAAGTCTGCCGATGTTCGCCGCCGGCCTCGTGCTGATGGTTTTGCTTTCGCGCCGCGCGCGCGCGCCGAAAAACGAGGATGGAAAATAGAGGATTGAAGATGGCAAAAACATTCAACTCTCAACATTCAACTCTCAACTCTCAACCAGTTTTCATCGCCGGGCCGACCGCCGTGGGCAAATCCGAGATCGCCCTGCTCCTCGCGGAAAAAATTGGCGGCGAAATCATCTCCGCCGATTCCATGCAGGTCTATCGCGGGCTGGACATCGGCACCGCCAAGCCGTCGCCCGCCGAACGCGCCCGCGTGCCGCATCACCTCATTGATATTTGCGATTTGCACGAAGCCTTCGACGCCGCGCAATTCATCCGGCTCGCGGAAAAAGCCGTTGCGGAAATCCAGTCGCGCGGACGCACCCCGATTTTCTGCGGCGGCACCGGGCTTTATTTCAAGGCGTTCATGAGCGGACTCGGCGAAGCGCCCGCAGCCAATCCTGAACTGCGCGCCGAACTGGAAGCCGCGTCGTTCGAGGCATTGCTGAAAGAACTTCACGAACGCGACCCGGCGGCCTACGAGAAAATTGACCGGCAAAATCCGCGCCGCGTCATCCGCGCCGTGGAAGTCATCCGCCTGACCGGCAAAAAATTTTCCGAACAGCGCGCCGAATGGAAATCTTCCGTTTCAAACGAGGATGGAGGATCGAAGATGGAAGATGGCAAACCGCGCATCCGACCACCCTCCATCCTCCATCCTCTATCCTCGCATTTTGTCTGCCTCACCCGCCCCGCCGACGATTTGCACGCCCGCATCAACGTCCGCGTGGACGCAATGTTCCGGCGCGGTCTCGTGGCGGAGACGGAGCAGTTGCTGAAACATGGGCTGGCGGAAAATAAATCTACCATGCAAGCCATCGGCTACCGGCAGGTGGTCGAACATCTGCGCGGCGAACACAGCCTGGCCGAGACCATCGAGCTGGTGAAAATCCGCACGCGCCAGTTCGCCAAGCGGCAACTGACATGGTTCCGCCGGCATGGCAATTGTGAGTGGATTGAATTGAAGCCGGGCGAACTGGCGGCGGAAACTCTGGCAATGAGAATGTTCTGAAATTGCAGGGGACGACGTGCCTGTCACGCCGTAGCCGGGCGAAGGCGGAAGGAGTCTCTAATTTATTTCCGCTTTCCGCTTCGCGCTTTTAATTTCAGACTCGTCACCTCGACTCCTACAAAATTGACGACGGAGTGTGGACGTTGCCGCCACGAGGATCAGAGCAGAGATAGACGCAAGATTTTAACTGCCCGGAAACTTCTGGTGGAAATTTTCTCATGAGCTTATGTGCGTCAATCTTCCCGCAGCAAACTTTCCGGCAGCGCGGTCAGTTCGGAGTTCGTGCCGTCCGGTTGCCAGACCATCCGGCCGTCGTCGAGAATTTTCAGGACGACACCATGGGTCGAGCCGCGCAGGGTTTTCACGCGGTCACCAGGTTTGAATTCAGCGGATTCACAAAGGGATTGAATGATTCCCGTCATGCTTTCAAGATCCAGCACGCCAGCGATGTAGTGGGCAACGGCGGACATGATTTCGCGACGGCGGCCAACCGGGAGTTCGGCAAAAAGATAATCGGTGAGAACGCGTCCGGCATCCGCAAACGTATTGCCGTTGAAAAATAAAAAAGGCGCTCGGCGATGGCAGGATTTCAGGAAGTCGAGCGTCTCCTGCAAACTCAAGGTTTCGGTTTGCTTGAGCCGCCAGCTTGCTTCAACCGCTGCATAGCTTTCTGAATTCTGGCCGTGCTGCGCGCCTCCTCTTGCGCACGCTCCTCGGTTGTAGCTGATGACAAGCTCCCAACTCCGGTTTTTGAGAAAA